>NZ_JAGHZN010000002.1:0-129359 GCF_017746735.1 Roseofilum sp. Guam
AGGGAACCCCAGCTTCCCAAGAGGAAGCCCCTTGAATTTCTCTATGGATTCTATAGAAAACTCTAATTACTATCTAACTTATTTAACCTATTTCTTGCCCCTTACTTTTGGAGGTGCTATGGTGGTTTTAGGTGCAAATTAGGTGCAGCAAAGGATTGCAGTTCCGACATTTGCAGATGAAAATCCCGTAGCTAAAGGCTTTTGAAGAGGGCGAACGACGGGAGTTGAACCCGCGAATGGCGGAACCACAATCCGCTGCCTTAACCACTTGGCTACGCTCGCCATAAACTCAGACTATAGTTTAGTATAGCACAGGTCTAGGTAATTAACCACTCTGGGCAGAAATTTTTTCTAAGAAACCAGTCGCAATTCTTTGGGAAGCACCAGGTTCGCCCATCCGCCGTCTGCCATTGGCATAGATCAATTGTAGGCGATCAGGATTGTGTAAAAGGTCTTGGAGGGTTTGGGCTACGGCTTGAGGGCTTTTGACTGGTATCACGGATGGGCCGAGAAGTTTGGCTTGCACTTGGGCAAACTGGGAGGTAAATTGAGGGCCTTTTCCGGGGAAAGTCAGGGCCGGTTTACCGAGACCGACAAATTGTTCAGTGGCAGTTCCGGCCATGGCCAGGGCAAAATGGGCTTGCTGTAGACAACAATTATAGGCGTTTTCAGTTAAGAACAATGTGCCATTACTGAGGGTATAGCAGAGTGTTTCTGGAGAAGGCAGAGCCATGCCTTCGGGGGGGGCTTTGCGACGCCATCCAAAGGATTCCAGGATTTGGCCAAAGGTTTCTAAACCTATTCCGGGAGCGATCGCCGCAAACACCCTTATCGGTCGATGCAACCCTGGAAACGGTTTCGGTTCGCCCATAACTTGCCCCAGTGCAGTTAATAGCACCTGCCAATTCTCATAGGCTTCTGGAGCGCGGGAGCCGGGGAGTAAAACCAATGCCAAGGGTTTCCCTTTTTCCTCTTCTTCGGGTTCCTGCTCTACTGGTAATAAATCATCCATCATTGGATTCCCACAATCAAACACCGGTAACTGCTGCCATTGTTGCAGGGTTTGAGCCGTTAACCGATCCCTGGGAAACACGCCTATACAGCGCCGCCGTGCCATTAACCAGCGCTCCCAGGGCAAATACACCGAACCGGACCAACCCTGGGCGAAACCGGTGGTTAAGGGCCCATTCTCATCCCGAATCCAGTATTCTGACTTGGCTGTCGCTACAAATCCATAAGGCAAATCACTGAGCCAAGCTAACAGTAGAGGTATAATATCTCCAACAGCTAAGACTGAACCTCCATCTTTTGCCCAGGAGCGAATGGCTTGATACTGTTGCCAAAGGAGTTGCAGCATTCCCGCTTTGACATCTTTGGCTAATTGGCGACCCTCCATATATACAAAGCCACCAGAGGGCATGGCTTTGACTGGGCCAATCAGAGGAATATCCATGTGCCGATAGGCTTGACCTTCTCCCACCAAGGACAAAGCTGATAATTCTGGGGGATTGGGGGTGGCTCTCAATTGGCGTAAGATGCGAGTGGCGATCGCATCTTCCCCATGGCCATTACTCAAGCACAGGACTCGCATGGTTCAATGAAAAATTAAAAATTGGTTTGATCTTACAATAGCGCCGTCAGCAATGGGGAATAGGGAACGGGAAATTAGGACAATTACCCCTCTTCTAAACCTTGAATCCGGTCTTCTTCGCGATCGCGATCCGAAACAATAATCAGCCGATTGTACCTTCTGGAGATTTCCTAATCGATCGCTGCTGCAATGTTGCCTCGGGAATTAAATAATCTCGCTACATAATTAATCTTCCTCAATAGCACTCTAGGAATCACCTCTACTACACTGGAACTCTCAATAGCATAAGAATCTTTTCCCAGATAGAAGAGTAACATTAACCGGGTAATTGCCTAGAGTCCTGAGAACTCCTTTCAACAGAGGAATGAACCATGAATAATGAACAATTGTCAGAGATAAGGGGCAAGTTCGCTATTCTCCCATTACCCATTACCCGTGCAAAGCGCTATATACTTTTGATTAGCATAGAACCGGAGTAGAGATTAGTCGATCGCCATGCCTGAATCCTTAAGACTTGATGAAGCTGTTGAATTTGCGGAGAACCCAGAACCCCGTTGTCCCTGTGTCCTCTTGCTTGATACCTCTGGTTCCATGCAAGGAGAGAGCCTTGATGCTTTACACGAGGGCTTAGAAACCTTTCGCACTGACCTGAATAAAGATACCTTAGCTGCTCGTCGGGTGGAAGTGGCCATTGTCAGTTTTAATAATGAAATCAAGGTAGAACTGGACTTTGTAACCGCCGATCAATTTGAAACCCCCAAACTCAAATCCCAAGGAATGACTTATATGGGAGGTGCAATTAATACAGGCTTGGATTTAATTGAAGCGCGAAAAGCTGAATATCGCGCCAATGGAATTGCCTATTATCGTCCTTGGGTATTTTTAATTACTGATGGTGCACCCCAAGGGGAACCAGAAGAAGTGGTGCAAAAAGCCGCTCAACGCATCCAACAAGCAGAAAATAATAAACAAGTAGCCTTTTTTGCCGTGGGGGTGGAAAATGCTGATTTAGCTCAGTTAAGCGAGATTGTGGTGCGGACTCCCGTAAAATTAAAAGGCCTCAATTTTGTAGAAATGTTTCTGTGGCTATCTGCTTCCATGTCTGCTGTTTCCCATTCTAAGATTGACGATCAAGTGGCGCTACCTCCTCCAGGTTGGGGAACGGTTTAAGGAGTCGGGTAGCGGAAAAAGATAAGATCATCTACTGGAAATGTAATAAGGTAGAGTAGGAAAAGATCCCCCTAGACCCACCTTAAAAGAATGATTTAGGGGGATAAAAATGTATCGGATAAAAGTAGAAAGTGTTGCGAGTAATAATTAATCAGTAAACGGTTTCAAAATTCAGGAGTGATTGAGGCAAGAACCATGAGTAAACCGATCTTTGAATTAGTTGATGAACTGCCCACAGATAATATTACCATTAAGTCGTTACGTGCCCTAGATTTTGTAGTTCCAGGAGAGTGGAATAACTGGGTGGGGTTTGAGAATAGCATCCGCACCATTACTGGGGAAGAGGATGAAGAGATGATTCAGGCGATCGGCGATCGCGCGATCGAACTCTTCAATGATAAAGCTAAAGGCTATCAACGCGCCCTTTGGCTCTATCAAACCGTCAGTGGAGCAGGTCGAGCCTTGGGAGCAGCTTCGTTAGCGAATATGGTTGGTGATAAAATTCCTTTAGTGGGTGGTTTGTTAACTAGCCTGACTCCCAAACCGGGTAAAGCTCAAACGATTGATTTATCCTTAAAGGTGGTGGCGGAATTGCTCGGATTTTGCTCAATTAATGGAATTCCTGGGGATAGTATTGGGGATTTTGTTGGTGCTTTAGGGGATTATAGTGGTGAGTCGTTAATGCGGATGGCGGCCCTGGTTTGTTTTGATGGTTTAATTCCTTTAGGGCCAGACTTTTTAGGTGTAGCGGCGGATTGGATTGGTGGTCTTTCTACGAGTGATTTAGAAGAAAATCAAGGATTCCGGGCGATAGAAGAGGCAATTCCTGGCAACGATCAAGAGAGTAAGTTGGGCTTTATTGGTGAATCGTTTGGTTCGGTTGCCAATTGGATGGGTGATTTTGTCAGCGATCGCGGTATTACGCCAACGAATGTGGCAAATAGTCTCCAAAGCTTTGTCGAATTCAGTGATGATAAATTAGACTATTTGGCCGCATTCCTGGATGTAAGTACCAATTATTATGAACATACTGGAATTCAGACTCTAGCCCATCGTTTAATTGAACGTGCAGTTGCCGAAATTTAAGGAAATAGGCAATAGGGAGACACTGAAATAACTCCCTATTGCCTATTTCCTATTGCCTCTTCCCTTTCAATCCTCTAACTCGCGACGGATATTGAAACAACACCATTCTTTCCGTCGCCAAAGGGTTGCTACCATCCAACCATGTTGTTCTAAAGCATCAGCAACAGGTTTGGCTTGCTCTAAGAGGACACCACTAATAACTCCCCAGGTGCTGGGTTTAGAGATCGCCTCAAATTTGGGAATCAGATCGATCACGACTTCAGCCAAGATATTACAAAGGATGCCATCGACGGGGGCAGGGAGGGTTTCGATGAGTTCATTGATACTTCCTTGGGCAGCGATCAGGCGATCGCTTCCTAAATGATTGAGTTTGCCATTACAGATCGTCGCCTGAACAGCTAGGGGATGGGTATCAACGGCATAGACTTGATCCGCGCCCAACAATAGAGAGCCAATGGATAAAATGCCTGAACCACAGCCAATATCAGCTAAAACCAAATCTTCGTTTTTTTGAGGTTCACCTAGGCGCATTTCTAACGATTCTAAGCAAAGTTGGGTAGTCGCATGACCTCCTGTACCAAAGGCAATCCCTGGATCTAAGTATAAGATGTGTCTATCTGGGGCTTCGGGAGGAGATAACCAAGCGGGACAAATAATGAAGCGATCGCCAATAGATTCCGGTTCCCAATGCTTCTTCCAGGTAATTGACCAATCTTCATCCTCAATTAAGTGCCAGTGAACGCCAGGAACGGGTAGGGAAACGGTAAGGGCATCTTGGCGAAAACCAATGGATAAAGCCGCTAAATCGAGCAATTGGGCTTTTTCTTGGGGTAAATAGGCTTGCACTAACCGAGCGTTAGCTTTATTTTCGCTGCTGGTTCCTTGACAGCCAAATCGATCTAAACGCCAGAAAATCAGATCTTCTAAGGCTGGATCGCAGAGTATTTGAATTTCCCACCAGTGATTTGCCACAATCCCTAAGCCTCCCTTAAAGCCTTTTCCCGTAATGATTTATTCTTGACTTTATCAAAATATGGAGCTTTCCGCTGGGAATGGGTAATGGGTAATGGGTAATAGGTAATGGGGAATAGGTAATAGCTCCCTGAGCGGAGTCGAAGGGAGCGTCCCCCCATTCCCCCATCCCCCTATCCCCCCTCCGTCCATTGTCTTTGGCTTTCGTAGAGAATAAGAGCAGCGGCGATCGCCACATTCAAAGATTCTACTCCCTCAGCAATAGGAATGCTCACCTGGCGATCGGCTAAGTCGAGCAATTCTGGCGATAATCCTGCTCCTTCATTGCCCAATAACACCCAAGTCGGTTGTGTCCAGTTAATATCCCAGTAAGATTGGGGAGCATTAGCAGTCGTAGCGATAATTTGCATCTCCTGTTGACGGCATTGGGCGATAAAGTCGGGTAAACTCGGTTGCATTGCCATGGGAACCTGAAACCATGCGCCCGCAGAAGCTCGTAGGACTTTAGGATGGTCTAAATCGACACTATCTTGGCTGAGGGCGATCGCCTCTAAACCGACGGCGGCACTGGTGCGAAGGATGGTGCCTAAATTACCTGGATCTTGAAGCGTTTCTAGGATCAGTCCTAGTCGATGGAGTCGCGGGGATAGGGGGTTGGACGCATCTCGGCGGAGAGTAGCAATTACGCCATCAGGATTGACCGTAGTGGCGATCGCCTTTAACACCTCAGCACTCACCTGCTCCACCCGTTGACAGCACTCTTGCAATTGCGCCCCTAGCTGGGCATTTTTTTGCAACCATTCGGGAGTATAGGCTGCACTGTCTAAAGCCGCATTCACCTGACAAGCGGCTTCTACCAAATGGGTTCCTTCTAATAAACATAATTGGGCG
This sequence comes from Roseofilum sp. Guam, assembly GCF_017746735.1. Lineage (NCBI taxonomy): Bacteria > Bacillati > Cyanobacteriota > Cyanophyceae > Desertifilales > Desertifilaceae > Roseofilum > Roseofilum sp. Guam. The sequence continues at coordinate 5,711 of NZ_JAGHZN010000002.1, forward strand.
ATTTTACGCCCCTTGGCTTGATGCAACTTTCGTAATTGCTTCACCCAAGGATTTTGAAGACTGGTTAACATATAGCAGTGAAAGAGTTGATTAGGACAGTGAGGTTATGGTTTGAGGCAAGAGGCAAGAAGCACAAATCGCAATAGAGAATGTCCTAACTCTCCCTTTCTCAGCTATAGCACTTTGTACTAGGGAATAGGGAATGAGGAATAGGATTGTGGTACATGGCTTTGGGAATTCAACAGTCTACTCCATAACAGCCCAAAGTACTATATCTCTAAACGATTTAAGTCTGCCAATGGACTTGGGGCGCATCTGTTCGTACCCGAATTTTACCTTGAGCAATGACAACCTCCACCGTTGCCCGTCGGCGAATGGCATCATAGGGACTATCAGCATCCAGAATAATGATATTCGCCGGCTTACCCACTTCTAAGCCATACCCATCAGATCCATTTAAAGTTTTTGCCCCCCCTGTAGTCACCATATCGTAGCAAGCATTAATTTCTGGTATCCCCGTCATCTGACAGACATGAACCGCCATATGAGCAACTTCTAACATATTGCCCGTTCCCAAACTATACCAAGGGTCTTGGATACAATCATGACCGAGGGACACATTTAAGCCGTTTTGCCATAACTCTTTGACACGCGTAACACCGCGCCGTTTGGGATAAGTATCGGTGCGTCCTTGCAGAGTAATGTTAATTAAAGGATTGGCAATAAAGTTAATCTTCGCCCGTTTCAGTAACCCCATCAGCTTAAAGGCATAGGCATTATTATAGGAGCCGAAAGCCGTCGTATGACTCGCCGTTACTTGGGAACCGAGTCCACTACGAATCGCACAGGCAGCCACCACTTCTAAAAATCGGGCTTGATCGTCATCAATTTCATCGCAGTGAATATCAATTAGTTTATGGTACTGTTGCGCCAGTTCAAAGATGCGATGAACGGATTTTACCCCATCTTCACGGGTAAATTCATAATGAGGAATTCCCCCAACCGCATCTGCACCCAATTGCAGTGCAGTTTCTAAAAGCTGTTCGTTTTGGGGTTGTCCATAAATGCCATCTTGGGGAAAGGCGACGACTTGCAGCGTTAGCCAGTCTTTTACCTGCTCTCGCAAGTCCAATAAGGCTTTTAAGGCAATCAAGTTTGGTTCGCTCACATCGGCATGGGTGCGTACCCAAAGGACTCCTTGTGCGGCTTGCTGCTTGAGCGCTTTTAATGCTCTTTCTTGAACTTCTGCGTAACTTAAGGATTGCTTGCGATCGCCCCAAATGGCAATCCCTTCAAACAGGGTTCCGCTCTCATTCCAGCGGGGATCTCCTGCAGTCAGAGCAGAATCGAGATGAATATGGGACTCCACAAACGGAGGACTGATTAACTTATCCTTTACCCATAATTCCTGTTGACTGGGAGCATTGATTTCTGGGGCAATAGCGGCAATGTGACTGCCGGAAATCGCCAGATCCAGGCGATCGCCGTCTGGAAAACACCCCCCTTTAATCACGACATCATACATACTTTCAACTCACCCATTACCCATTACCAGCGCGTTTCATGTCCGCGAAGCGGAAAGCGCTATAAGATAGATCGATATGCCCCGCCCAACCTATGTTATGAGATATTGCCTCAACCCGGACTGCAAGCAACCTAAAAATTCTGACAGCAATACATTTTGTCAAAGCTGTCGAAGTGCCCTGTTGCTCAAAGACCGGTATAAAGCGCTCAAATGTATTGGTCAAGGGGGATTTGGGCGCACATTTTTGGGGATCGATCTCGATAAGCCTTCCCAACCCTATTGTGTCATCAAGCAGTTTTTTCCCCAAGCCCAGGGAACCAACAATGTGCAAAAGGCAACCCAATTGTTTGAACAAGAGGCAGTACGACTAGACGATCTGGGACAACATGCTCAAATTCCGGCTCTCTATGCCCACTTTACCCAAGATTCTCGCCAATATCTGGTACAAGAATTCATTGATGGACAAAACTTAAGCCAAGTTCTAGAACAAACGGGACGATTTAATGAGAACCAAATCCGCGATTTACTCTATAATCTTCTGCCGGTTTTAGACTTTATCCATCATCACCATATCATTCATCGAGATATTAAACCAGAAAATATTCTTTTGCGTGAAAATGGGCAATTGGTTTTAGTGGATTTTGGTGCGGCGAAATATGCCACATCAACCGCTTTGTTGAAAACAGGAACAACGATTGGCACGCCGGAATATTTAGCGCCAGAACAAGGACGGGGACGGGCCGTTTTTTCCAGCGATTTGTATAGTTTAGGGGTGACTTGTCTGCATATGCTGACTGGAAAGTCACCGTTTGAGCTATTTGATATTCATGAAGATACTTGGATTTGGCGGCAGAATTTGGGCGATAATCCGATTAGTGAACCCCTAGCACAAATTATCGATCGCCTCATCGCCGATGCCATTAATCATCGCTATCATTCTGCCCAAGAGGTTCTCAAGGATTTGCAAGGTTTACCGAGTCTGGATCGTCGGGTTAATCAGCCCACAGCAACGATAAAACCAGTGGTTTCACCCTTAGCGTCTCAGTCCCCTTCCCTTCCTTCATCGGATCGCTGGCAGTGCGTCCATACTCTCAGTGGTCATACGCAATGGGTGAGGGCGGTGGCGATACATCCGAATTCTAGGGTGATTGCCAGTGGCTCAGAAGACCAAACTGTCCGCTTCTGGGATGGGGTGACGGGAGAGCATGAGGGAACCCTTCGCCGTCATGCTTTATACGTGAATGCAGTGGCGTTCAGTCCCAATGGTCGGTTTTTAGCCAGTGGGGGAGACGATCGCGCGATCTACGTGTGGGATTTACAACAAGGGGAATGGGGGCCGCAATTGGGAGAGAGTCATGCAGGGGATCAGAGAAGTTATGGAGATGCAATTAATGCGATCGCCTGGAATCCTCAAGGAACGCTCTTGGCAAGTGCCAGTAAAGACCGCACGGTAAAGGTTTGGCAACTTGACCCCACCGATTCCCACTACGGAGAAGTAATCTATACTCTCAGTGGTCATTTAGCCTCCGTGCGAGCGGTGAGTTTTAGCCCCAATGGGCAAATTATTGCCAGTGGCAGTGATGATAATAGTATTAAACTGTGGCATGTTGGGCGGGAAGTCGAGTTTGCAACTCTTGGAGATTTGGCTTCCCGCTTAAAGATTGTCAACGCCTTAGCCTTTAGTCCTGATGGAAATATTCTTGCCAGTGGAGGTTGGGATAACTTGGTGAAACTGTGGGATTTTGAGACAGGGAAAATGGTGCAGATATTTGAGGGACATCAGGATTATGTGCGATCGCTTGCTTTTAGTCCCGATGGTCAATTTTTAGTCAGTGGTAGCGACGATCGCACCCTAAAAATTTGGCAAGTACAAACAGCTACCTTATTAACGACCCTAGACGGTCATCAAAATTCCGTCAATAGCGTTGCTTGGAGTGCCAATGGTCAATTTATTGTCAGCGCAAGTGCGGATAAAACCCTGAAGGTTTGGCAAGGAGAACCCCATCAACCCAAAATTCAAGATCGAACCGTGCAACAGATGACTCGCTCTACTCCAGTTACTTCTCGCCAACCCAAACGCCCCGTATATCGCCCTTCAGTCCATCAACCTTGGCTGGACTGAAAGGAAACGAGCAGCCAGAACCAATTGTTACTTTTTAATTGCAATGACTGATGTCCTCACCGAAAACTTAAGCCTAGAAAAATTTCTCGAACTCCCCAACCTCGAACACTCGCCCCCTTGGGAATACGTTGCGGGAAATGCCATTCAGAAACCCATGCCTAAATTTCGCCATGCTATTTTACAGAAGCGACTGTTAGCTGCAATAGACCAGGCAAGCGATCGCTATCTCACTCTACCAGAACTGCGCTGTACATTTGCCAGTCGTTCCATTGTTCCCGATATTGTTGTCCTATCCTGGGATAAAATTCAGCTTAATAACGAGGGTGAACCGGAAGATAACTTCACCCAAGCACCAGATTGGTGTATTGAAATCCTTTCCCCCGATCAAAGTACCAATCGAGTCATTGATAATATTCTCCATTGTCTCCATCATGGCAGCCAATTGGGGTGGTTAGTTGACCCGAATGATTATTCGATCCTGATTTTAACCCCTCAACAAGAAATCCAAGTGTGTCGAGGGCATGATAGCCTGCAAGTGTTATCCGATATAGACTTACAACTAACAGCACAGGACGTTTTTAGCTGGCTAAAGTTAGGTCAAAAAGAGTGAAATTCCCACCGAGTCTGCTAGAAATCGGGTTTCTTCCAACTCTGCTTGGCGATTCCATATTCCTGTAGAAACCCGGTGGCTTCTCCCAAAACGGCGATCGCTGCATAGCCAATCATCAAAGCGGACAATATTGTGATATTTTGGGTTTGAGTTGAGAGGCGGATTAGATCGACTACCTATGTATGTAAGCCCGTCTTGAAATTGGTTAAGATTTAGGGTGAAAGTCAATCTGTGACCAATGAGAATAGTAGTTGATACGTCAACCATTATTGCTGTAATTGCTGGTGAAGCCGAAAAAGCCAAGTTGATTGAGATCACCAAAGATGCGATCGTCGTTGCGCCAGCCTCAATTGATTGGGAAGTAGGCAACGCTTTTTCAGCGATGCTTAAACGTTCGCGTATCGACCTTCAACAAGCTATTGAAGCCATAGAGGTTTATCAAGAAATTCCCTTGGAAATTGTGGAGATAAACTTAAAAGAGGCAGTCCGGTTAGCAGGAAAATCCAATATTTATGGCGATCGATGCCTATATCCTTCAATGTGCTATTGAACAGGGTTTACCACTAATCTCATTAGATAGAAATCTGGTTGAAATTGCAAAACGCGAGGGCATTCAAGTGATTGAGGTGGAGATATAATAGTCTACTCTTATTCTGAAGCGCAAGAACAACTTTCATCTTTATTAGAAAGAGCCTTAAGTGAAGGCGAAATCAAACTCAGAAACCCAGATGGGCGCGTATTCGTTATTCGTCCAGAGCAACCAGTAAAATTATCGCCCTTTGAGGTGCGAAGCCTGAAACTTCCCATTAATAAGGCAGATATTTTTGAAGCGATTGGAGAAAGTCGAGCAAGGTTTTAGAGACTATTTATTTGGTGGAGGTATTCACTCAAGCTGTTACTTGCCAGACCAATTAATTCAGGCGATCGCCGAAAGGTTAACCGTGTTAAGCAAAGATGAGAACTTTAAGTTGTATAGCGTCCCCCTATTATCATTTTGAACCTTAACCGCCCCCACCCAACAGCAGAAACCGGGTTTCTTCCAACTCTGCTTGGCTATTCCATATCCCTGTAGAAACCCGGTTTCTTCCCCCTCACCAAGACGATCGCTACAATACAGACTAAGAGATCGGGCGAGATCGCCAACCCAAACCCATTTTTAATTGTTAATTGACCTCATGGATGCAGACGATCTATTCAACCAAGGGAGAGAGCAATACAACCAGTTCCGATTTCGAGAAGCTCTCGCCTCTTGGGAACAGGCGCTCACCCTCTATCGGGAAATGGGAGATCGCCAGGGAGAGGCTAATTCCCTGGGAAGTCTGGGCAATGCCTACCATGCATTAGGGCAAGTCCAAAGAGCGATCACCTTTCACGAGCAGTCTTTAACCCTAGCCAGGGAAATCAGCGATCGCCAGGGAGAGGCTAATTCCCGGGGAAATCTGGGCCTTGCCTACCGTGTATTAGGGCAATACCAAAGAGCGATCAACTTCTACGAGCAGTCTTTAACCCTAGCCAGGGAAATCAGCGATCACCAGGGAGAGACTGCTTCCCTAGGAAATCTGGGCATTGCCTACGAATCATTAGGGCAATACCAAAGAGCGATCAACTACCTTGAACAGACTTTAACCCTAGCTAGGGAAATCGGAGATCGCCAGGGAGAGGCTAATTCCCTGGGAAGTCTGGGCAATGCCTACCATGCATTAGGGCAATACCAAAGAGCGATCAACTTCCACCAACAGACTTTAACCCTAGCTAGGGAAATGGGAAATCGCCAGGGAGAGGCAGCTTCCCTGGGAAATCTGGGCAATGCCTACGAATCATTAGGGCAATACCAAAGAGCGATCGACTACCTCGAACAGACTTTAACCATAGAAAGGGAAATTGGATATCGTCAGGGAGAGGCTAATTCCCTCAATAATCTCGGTGTGGTTCTGCAAAAAACCGAGCAATTCCCAGAAGCAGAAGCAGTTTTGCGAGACTCGCTTACCGTTCGGGAAGCCATACGAGTCGGGTTACAAGACAGCCATCAAATCTCCCTCTTTGAAACCCAGCGTTCCTCCTACATCCTCTTGCAAGAAGTCCTCATTGCCCAAGATAAACCCATCGAAGCCCTAGAAATCTCCGAGCGCGGGCGCACTCGTGCCTTTATCGACCTCCTCAGACAGCGCTTCCCCGAAGAGAGCAACCCTTACATCAGCGCCCCTCAAATTCGCCAAGTTGCCCAAACCCAAAACGCCACCCTGGTCGAATACTCCATTGTCAATGAAGAACTCTATATCTGGGTCATCCAACCCACCGGCAAGATCGAGTTTCGCCGCTCCCCCATCACTGAAGCCGACCTCAACAACCTCGAAACCCTGATTCTCCGATCGCGAGTCTCCATCGGCATCACCGAAAAAGACAACGACAACCAACCCCTCAAACTCAACCCCGAAGAAAAACCCCGCAACGGTCACTTTCCCCTGCTGCAATACCTCTACCATATCCTCATCGCCCCCATTACCGACCTCCTGCCCACCAACCCCGAAGCGCGAGTGATCTTCATTCCCCACTATGCCCTCTATTTGGTTCCCTTCGCGGCTTTACAGAACCCCCAAGGGCGCTATCTGATCGAAGACCATACCCTCCTCACCGCTCCCTCCATCCAAGTCCTAGAGACCACCCACGCCCAACAGCAGCGCCTGCACCCAACCCAGAAAAAAGCCCTCGTCGTCGCCGAACCCACCCTGCACCCCAAATTCCAAGACAACCCCTACAAACTGCGCTCCTACGAGTATATGCAGGAAGCCGCCCAAACCATTGCCACCATTCTCGACACTCTCCCCATCATCGGCGACAGTGCCACCAAAGTGGCCGTCATCAACCAAATGCTGCAAACCCGCATCGTCCATATCTTCGCCCACGGACTCCTGGACGAATACCAACCCGAAGACACCAACCTCGGCGACATTCCCGGAACCATCGTCCTTGCTCCCGATGCCAACAGTGATAGTGATGGCGCTCTCAATGCCGCCGAAATTCTCGACCAACAACTCAACGCCGAGATTGTCGTCCTCAGCGCCTGTAGCACCGGCAAAGGTAAAATTACCGGCGATGGCATTATCGGCCTGTCGCGCTGTTTCATTCTCGCCGGAGTTCCCAGTCTCATCGTCTCCCTCTGGAACATCGGCGCACCAGCCGCCAAAGTCCTGATGACCGAATTTTATCGCCACCTGGCTAACGGCGAAAACCTCGCGTCCGCCTTGCGCCAGGCCATGCTCCACACCAAAAATACCCCCAATTATATCTATTCCAGTCCCGCCGACTGGGCCGGATTTACCCTCATTGGCGAAACCTCTGGTTTAAACTTAGAAACAATTCGTATTGATGATATTTTTAGCCTCATGTCTATTCCCGCAGATGCCACTGCCGAAGAAATTATCGACGGCTTTTATCAAGCCCTAGAAACCAACCATCCCCAACTCTTTGCTCCCCACCAAGAAGCCCTAGTTGAACTCTATTCTCGTCCCGGAGAAACCGACGTACAATTAGCAGAGCGCTTTCGCCAATGGTGCGAATCTCGCCCCCCTATTGCCCAAGCCGTTACCAATAAAATCTGCACGGCAGCCGCCGGACGCACCACCAGCAATCCTTCCGCCGAAACCGTCAGAAAATCCGATGAACGCTTAAAATCGAATACCGAACGACTCAGCACTCCTCCTGAAAATCCGCCAAAGAATCCTCCATCACCATAAACTATTCCCTATTACCTAGCGCGAAGCGCTGTAATATGCAAAATTCCTCCAAATCCACGATTAGTCCAGAAATCGTTCAAGACATTCAACTGCAAAATTCCACCCTAACTCTCTATCCATTTCAGTTGCGGGACGATCGCGATTTGGAAGAGGGAAAACTCGCCGATAGCGCTCTACACTTATGGCAACGCATCAACGATCTCGGCCAACAACTTAACATCAGCAAGATTGCTAACTTTTCCACATTCCTCATTCCCCCCACCGAAGAAAATCCAGAATCACCCTATGAAAAGTTATTAAAGCAAGCAGACGTAAACAATAACGAAATCTCTGGCTGTAATAACCCGTTAGAAGTAATCATTTCTCCCGTTCGCTTTCACGATACTTACAGTGCCGATATCACCGTTTCCCATCTGGCTCCCCTCTCCATTCGCCAACTCCATCAACTCCATCCTCACTCTTGCTTTTCTCCCCAATTTATTCAACCGTCTCTCGGTCAAACCCTACTATTCTATACCTGTCCAGTTATCGATTTATCCCTTCCTTCCGAGGAAGACACTCTCGATCTTCTCGCGCAACAATGCTATAAAATTCTCCTTCCTCACAACTTAGACATTCAACCCCAATTCATTGCCAAAGGAGTCCTATTCGGCAGTCCCATTTACGAATATGACAATCGTGCTACCGATCCCAAACAACGATATCACATCCTCATCTGGCTCGATCGCCATCCCCAAACCCTAGACTTGCTCACGGGTGATGTTAATCACTACTTGCATCGCCTGTTTCTCTATCGTCACAAAACCTTATTTTCCTATCACCGCTCCCGACTCTGGTATCAAGAAGGCAAAAAAATTGCCTCGCAGCTTGATGTCCAATCTGGAAAATTTACCGAAATTGACAACTGCGATGATGCCAACCAAAGACTGACACAACTGAAAGCATTTCTCGCCAAAACTAGACGATTAGGATTTAGCTACCGTCGCTGCATGCGAGATGTCACTGAATCCATTAACACGATTGCCACGAATACCGAAAATTATAGCCAATTTTTAGCCTATCTTCAAGAGCGAAAAATACTAGGTGATGATTTATCCTTTCTCGGTGACTTTGTGCAGATTAGTCAAACCAAATATCAAGGACAAGTTGCTGTCGATCTCAAGTATTTACAGGCCAGCGAACCCTTCTTTCAAGAAATGATTGCCACCATCCGAGGGAGGTTAGAAATCGAGCAAATTGAAGCTGATAGAAAGCACAATCAACAAGAATCCATCAGCAGTAGAGACTTAAATATTACTATTGGAGTGGTTGGTGGAGGCATGGCTGCTGCTAGTGTAATCGCTACCAGCTACGCCCTGACTACAGATAACCCCGTACTGATGCCTTGGGATGCCGAGGCTACCACTGTGCATCCATTTGTACATTCAGTGGGTTGGAGTCTCTTATTTGGGGCACTTCCGTTATGGATTTGGCTGGCAATACTGAATAGACGAAAAAAGAAAGAGCAAGATGAAAGCGATCGCCAAAATCCGAGATAGTCCATGACCTATTACCCGCACGTAGCGCCATAATTTTTAAGTTTTAATTGATAATAGGGAATCATGAAGGAGAAATCAATACTTGGTGATCGCGATGTGGAAAGAATTTTGGCGCTCTTTGATCGGTTGGATTAAGGGATTATGGGGACGGTTGTTTGGGAATCAAGGGAATTCCGGAGCAATCTCCTCCCAAGAGCAAGAGCGTCCAACTCCGCTCGATCGCACGGGATATGAGTTTGTGTTTATGCAACTGTTGGAAGGAGTCGATCAGGGATGGCAAACCCTTCAGGTGCAGCAGTATTTGAGTAAGTTATCCGATCGCACCACCGAAGAAGGATGGATCGATTGGTTAGGGGAATTTGGCGATCGCCTCTTAGAAAATCCGCTTCCCAACCACCAATTGGCTTCCCGAATGTTGAGATTGGGCGAAATTGAGCTGGGAGTAATCGGTCAAAAGGCGACTCAAGTGGGGCGATCGCTACTGAAAAAAACCTTTACCCTCGAAACCGTACAACCGATAACGACTGAGGCTCAGGAGCTATTTTATCAAGCCAATAGCTTGTATGAAGAGAAACACTACACCAAGGCTTTGGAAGTTTGGGATCGGGCGTTGGAGGTAAAGCCCGATTTTTATCAAGTTTGGACAAATCGGGGAGTAGCGCTCAATCAGCTTCAACGATATGAGGAGGCCTTAGCCAGTTACGATCAGGCTTTGGCGATTAAATCGGATTATGACATAGCTTGGAGTAATCGCGGAGTGTCTCTGAGAAATTTAGGGCGCTATCCGGAAGCTTTAGATAGTTATGAACAGGCCTTGAAATTACAACCCAATGCGTTTGATCCTTGGCTGAACCGAGGAACCGTATTGAGTGGGTTTGACCGATATGAGGAAGCCCTGCAAAGTTTTGAGAAGGCGACGGAAATTCGGCCGGAAGCATTTCAGGGATGGTTAGGACAAGCACGAATGTTAACGACACTGAAACGCTATGAGCAGGCGATCGCCGTTTGGGATGAGGTGATTGCCAGAAATGAGACCTTGGCTGATGCTTGGCAAAAGAAGGCGATCTCATTGTATGCTTTAGAACGGTATGAGGAGACCCTTACTTGTTGCGATCGGGCCTTGCAACTTGAACCGGAGCATCTGGAAACCATTTCCTATTGGAGTAAAGCTCAAGCACGATTAAGTGGTTTAGCGGCTCAAGAACAGGAGAGCCAGAACCCGGAAAACCCCTTAGAATCTGAACCAGAATCACCCTAATTGAACAATTGGTTTGAAAAGTCTGTATGCAACCCCCATCCTCTCCGTCTTCCTCCTTATCCGTCAATCAACTCCAGGAGCAAATCCATACCCTTAACCGCGATCGTCTGAAACTGTTAAAGAAAATAGAAAAGCAACAACAGAAAATCGATGATTTTGAACAAGAGCAAGAGCAGATTCTTCCTAAAGTGGCTCAGAACCTAGAGCCAATCTCAACAGAAATCGATCGGGTTGACCAACAAATTCATGAGTTATTTGAAGATATCTTCAGAACCCGTGGCTTAAGTCGTAAAAAAACGCAAAAAGTTCTGTTTATTTACGAAAGTATCCAAAAAATGGGTTGGATTAGCAATCGGCTCAAGACCCAAGAATCCATAGACGAACCCATGCAAGACAATCGAGAGAACATCCCTTGGCAAAATGTCAATAATCAGGATTTAAGTCAAGTTCGACAAAAATTTTTGCAACTTGCGTCGGTTTTCCATCCAGATAAAGTCAGCCATCATCAAGACCGGGATTACTACACGGAAGTCATGAAAGAAGTTAACCAAGCTTATCAAGCTGGAGACTTAGCTCAGTTAATCCAAATTGAAGCGCAATACCATCACGGGCAAATCAGGGTAATTAACCAAAACGATAACCTGGATTTAAAGCAACAGGTGAATCGATTGAAACAAGAAAATCAAATCCTGAAGAGACAGTACCAGGCTCTCAAAGAGGATTGGAAAGTTCAGCGCCGCACCCCAGAAGCAAAAGTCGTCAAAACCTATCACTCTCTGCGAGAAAAAGGAATAAATCCGATTGACCACATGAAACGAAAAAGTAACTCTCGTCTAGAAAAGCTAGAAGATATTCGATATTTTGTTAAACGATTTCGGGATCGAAAAATAAGTACCCAAGAATTCTTGAATGAACGGAATCCATCTAAAGAGATTGCTAAATTTGTCAAAGGGTTGTTTAGCTCTTCTTCTTTCTTTAGTAACAACTAGAGTCATTCCCCGCATTGACGAAGCTTGCACGAAGCGAGAAGGTTGTCCCAAAGGATTCTCTTTTCTATCAAGTACAACTTGAAGGCTTAGATCCTAAGCAATCCAAGCTATTCTCTATTGCCTATTCTCTATTGCCTATTGCCTACCGCAAACGACCATATCACTATAATACAATATTAATCTTGAATTCTAGACTAAACGCTGATGATTGAACCTCCTAATCCTAACCCAGAAACCCAAGAAACCGAGATCGACCCAACTGCCTATCGCTTTAGTTGGCGTTATTTTCCCTTGGGCGCTCAGATCCTCTCTATTGCCTTTGGAGCCTTGGTTTTAGTGCCCATTTTAACCGGATTGAATCCGAATGTTGCCCTATTAACGGCTGGTTTGGGAACCTTGGTGTTTCAATGGGTAACTGGGGGGAAAGTGCCGGTTTTTTTAGCTTCTTCTTTTGCCTTTATTGCCCCCATTCAACTGGGAGTAGAAAAGTATGGGTTACCCGAAACGTTATCGGGATTAATGACTGCGGGTGTCGTTTATTTACTCTTGAGTTTATTAATTGTATGGCGCGGTTCTGAATTTTTGCTACGGCTGTTACCGCCCATTGTTACGGGGCCGGTAATTATGGTGATTGGATTATCTCTTGCCCCCATTGCTATTGAGATGGCATCGAATGCAGGTGAAGGATACAGTGAAGGAGATGCTCTAGCCGTTTCTGGCAGCGCTTTACTAGCCACATTATTAACTGTCTTATTCAGTCGAGGCTGGTTAAGATTAGTGCCGATTTTGACCGGTTTACTCGTCGGTTATATCGTGGCATTTCCATTAGGAATGGTCGATCTAACCACTATCGCTCAAGCTCCTTGGTTTGCGCTGCCGGAATATACCTTACCCAAATTCCATTTACCGTCCATTCTCTTTATTGTACCCGTCGCGATCGCCCCTGCCATTGAACACTTTGGCGATATCCTAGCCATCAGTGCTGTCTCTCAAAAAGACTACTTTCGAGACCCTGGCATTCATCGTACCCTACTCGGAGATGGTCTCGCCACCAGTCTAGCGGCTTGTTTGGGAGGTCCGCCCAATACCACCTACTCAGAAGTGACGGGAGCCGTTGCCTTAATTAAAATCTTTAATGCCGGTATCATGACTTGGGCTGCAATTCTGGCGATTGTACTCGCCTTTGTAGGTAAACTGGGGGCCTTTTTGCGCTCCATCCCCGTACCCGCTATGGGCGGAATTCTGGTGATTTTGTTCGGGACAATTGTGGTAGTGGGGATGAATAGTCTGGTTCGCTCTAGAGAAGATTTAATGAAACCTCGAAATTTGGCGATCGTCTCCATTATCCTAGTGTTTGGAGTTGGCGGACTGAGCGTAAAAGCTGGAGAATTTGCCCTAGAAGGAATTGGTTTATCCGGTATCTTTGGAGTCCTGATGAATTGGCTCTTACCCGAATCTGGCGAAACAAACTCCTAGTTAATCTCAACCCTAGAACAGTAGAATGACCTGCAAAGACGATGTGATTGTGGTGGAGGATCTAGCAGTTAAAAACATGGTGCAGAATCACAACCTTGCCGAAGCAATCAGCAATGTGAGCTGGGGTCAATTCTGTACCCTGCTCAAATACAAAGCCGAGTTGGAGTGCAAGGTTTATTTGGAGATTGGGTGATTCTTCTCTTCTTCTCACCTTTGCTCCAACATCCTATTGCCGCTAGAAAAGATCTATAGCAGAGAAAGCGTTGGTTACGACAGTTAGGTTATGGTTTGAGGCAATAGGCACGAATCGCAATAGAGAATGTCCTAACTCTCCTTTTCTCTGCTATATCAGTGCGATCGTTTATGTGCCCTCATTGCCAGGAACGGCATGATAGATCCATCGCTTTTGTGGTTTCCTTTTTCCAGGCGATCGCCCAAAATTTTTTGGATACTAATATTACCTCAACGGCCCTTTGCCCTGGCGCTGTGGCTAGTGCTTTTGTGGCAGCAGGAGACCTGGAAGGCAACACCTTATGGAACTAAGCTGCATCCGCTGAGTTTGTTGGTCCGTGTGGTTATGAGGCGATGATGAAAGGCAAATTAGTGAAAATTAATGAGGTATCTTTTGGACCTTAAACTCAATTGAGTGTACGGTTTATTCCCCGCAAAACAGTATTGAAAATGTCACAACAGATGATGGAGAAAAAGGAATAATTCTATTGGCTTTCCGGCTTGGTACGGGGGAATTAAGGGGAGTAACTTGAGCGATCGCTCAAGTTGGTTAAATAGATTTTGAGGGAACTTCCCGTTAAAGTTTGTCAACAGTTTTCATGGCAATCTTTTTAAATCGTGATGCGTTATACGGTTCATTACTTGGCTGTATGATTTACTAAAACTCGGCAGTGTTCGATCCTTATCTCGATCAAACGGCAGCTTTATTTTTTTGATACGATCCTCGTACAAGGGTAATGGCTATAACGCAAAAAGTTCCTGTCACAGTTCTTACCGGCTATTTAGGTGCAGGAAAAACAACATTATTAAACCGAATTTTGACGGAAGAGCACAACAAGCGTGTTGCGGTCATTGTTAATGAATTTGGTGAGATTGGTATTGATAATCAACTGGTCATTGATGCTGATGAAGAAGTTCTGGAGATGAATAACGGCTGCATTTGCTGTACCGTTCGAGGGGACTTAATTCGCATTATTGGCAATTTAATGGATCGGCGCGATCGCTTCGATCACCTTCTCATTGAAACGACTGGGCTTGCCGATCCAGCCCCCGTCATTCAGTCTTTCTTCACAGATGAAGTGATGCTTCGACAAACACAGCTCGATTCCGTCGTCACGGTGGTGGATGTCAAGCATATTACTCAACATTGGGAGAGCGAAGAAGCCCAAGAGCAGATTGCTTTTGCCGACATTATTCTGCTGAATAAGGCGGAGTTGGTTGCACCCGAGATTTTGGAAACCCTGAAACAGAAGGTGCGCGGTATGAATGCGATCGCGAAAATCCACACCACCAATTATTGCAATCTGTCGCTGGATTCCGTCTTGGGCGTTCAATCTTTCGATCTCAAGAATGCCCTGGCGATCGATCCGGAATTTCTCGATGAATCGGCCCACGAGCATGATGATTCGGTATATTCAGTTGCGATTAACGAACCCGGCGCAATCGATACGGACAAGATTAATCGCTGGCTCTACCAGTTAGTCCAAGCCCACGGTCCCGATCTATTTCGCATGAAAGGCATTCTAAACGCCCACGATATGGAGCGCCGGTTTGTATTTCAAGGGGTTCATATGACCCTGGATGGTCGCCCGGGTAAGCCTTGGAAGCCGGACGAAACCCGTCGTAACGAGCTGATCTTTATTGGTCGCAACCTCGAACAAATGAATCTCCAAGACGGGTTTAACGCTTGTTTAGTTTGATGTGTCCCTTGGCTGGCATCAAGTATTTGGCAATTTAGCGATTAGGAGTGATAAACGTGAAGCAAGCAGAAGCATTGAGCATCAGTATTGGTGTCTTGGGAGGGATTGATGTTTTCCTCACAGCAACGGTTCTTCCCTTGCCCGTATGGGTAACATTTACAGCCTGGGCCTCCTTTTTTATTGTTGGGGGAGGGGTGGATGGCTTCAAGAAGTCGGTAGCCTGCAACATTACCGGGATTTTGATTGCTGGCGCATCCCTGCTGGCGATCGAGCTGATTGGTCCAACGCCGATCGTCGCGGCGATCGTCGTGGGTCTGGGTAGTGCTGCGATGGTGCAAGCCAGCAAGATTCCCTTTACAGCGGGGATTACACCCGCAATTGTTTGGGGATTTTCGCAAACTGTGGGGACTGCTGCCGTAACGGGTAATCCAATGACCTCCCCCTTCCTCGAAAACCCCGTCGCGATCGCGATCGCCGCCATGATTGTGGGTGCTATTTTCGGCTACCTTTCAGAATTGTGGGGGAAAGCCATGACAACAGCACCGGAAACCGCAGCTTGATCGCCAGGTTCGCTTGCGAACTGCACTGAATCTTTTCTTCATCGCAAGATAAGAAATGCTATTGTTAATCAACTAAGGGTTAAAGCCATGAAATTACAGCATAATTTAGGCGGTTTAGAGAATCTAGGGCCAATCAACTTTGAGACGGAAGTTTTTGTCGAACCCTGGGAAAAGCGCATTTTTGGGATTCATACCGCAATGATGGCATTAAGCAATCATCTCACCGAATCGCCGTATGACATCGAAAACGTTCCCACTGAATTCAAGAGTTTTTGGACTTGGGGACATCTCCGCAAGGGTGCCGAAGGGATGCATCCCTTTGAGTATTTTCGGTTGCGTTACTACGAGAAATGGCTTGGCGGCATTTCTGGCTTTTTTGTCGAAGAAGGCTACATTACCCAAGAAGAGCTAGATGCACGCACGGCTGAGATTTTAGCCGACAGCGCCAAGGCTGAAGCCCCACTGCCCCAAGGTGGGAATCCGGCGATTAACGTTCAGGTTGAGAAATACCTGCGTGAAGGTGACTCCCCCAAACGTCCAGTTGCGATGGAACCCAAATTCAAAGTTGGAGACCAAGTCCGCATTAAGGATGTGCCTCCGGCAGATCATACCCGTTTACCCGGACATTTGCGCGATCGGATTGGTGTAGTTGATAAGGTTTACGAAGGGGTTTATACTTACTTCTTCAAAACCGATGATGGCATTGGCACGCCAATGCCGATTTACAGTCTTTGTTTCCAGCCCGATGCCCTTTGGAATGAATCCCTGCTGGATTCCAAAGCGATTTACTACAACGACATTTTTGAAGTCTATATTGAAGCTGCTTAAGGAGAAAGAAAATGCCAAGTCTTTACGAAGGTTTCCAGTACGATCCAGAGCGCGAGCGTTACAGTGCGGCCAAGGTCAAAGCGCTGGAATCATTGCTAATTGAGAAAGGAGTGATCGCTGGCGATACAGTGGATAACATCCTTAGCTATTTTGAAACCCAAATGGGGCCATTTAATGGCGCGAAGTTAGTTGCCAGAGCCTGGGTCGATCCCGCATTTAAAGAATTGCTGGTCAATGACTGCAACGCAGCCTGTAATGAGATGGGCTTTCCCCCCGGTATGTCCGGTGCAGAGGGGGAACACATGCGGGTAGCGGAGAACACCCCTGAAGTACATAACGTGATTGTCTGCACCCTATGTTCTTGCTATCCCTGGCCAACGCTAGGCTTACCGCCTTACTGGTATAAAGATCCCACCTTCCGGGCCCGCACGGCGCGGGAACCCCGCACGGTGCTGAAGGAATTTGGGGTTGAGCTGGATGATTCGGTCGAAATTCGTGTTTGGGATACGAGTGGCCAGATTCGTTGGTGGGTGTTACCCATGCGTCCTGAGGGGACGGAAGGCATGAATGAAGAGCAACTAGCTTCTCTGTTGACCCCCGAAGCAATGATGGGCGTTGCACTGCCTAAAGCAGCATAAGACCTGCAAGAGTGCCAAGTTGATATCCGAGTGACAGAACAAAATTATGTTCACTAAATTTGAACATTTTGCGGCGACGAGCTTAATGGGTTCGCCAGAGGAAGCGCCACCTCGACGTGACGGTCATCTCTATTTCGATCGCGACTGGGAGCGTCTAGCGTTTGGGGTGGCGATCGCCCTTTCTAAACAGGGGCATTACGAATGGGAAGACTTTCGCCAGCAATTGATTAGCAAAATTGGGGAGTGGGAAGCAGAGCATGGAACAGACGATCCAAGTTGGGATTATTACCAACGTTGGTTAGCCGCGCTCGAAGAAATTTTAGTCGAGTCTGGGGTGTTGGCTCCCGGTGAGTTGGACGCTCGAATGGCAGACATTCTTGATGCTTGCAGTCCCGAGCAGAAGCAATCTGAGCTACCCCGTTAAGGGAGTGGTAAATCTCAGCGCTATATTACTGCTCTAAAGCGCTGCTACGGCTTCCCGAATGCGTTCTAGGGCACGCTGGAGTTGCTCTAAAGAGGTGGCATAGGAGAGACGTAAATAGCCCTCCCCATAGTTTCCAAAGGCGGTTCCAGGTAAGAGGGCGACTCCGGCTTGATTGAGGAGATAATCGGCTAACGCTTGAGAGTTTAAGGGCAGTTCTTTTATGTTCGGAAATGCATAAAATGCGCCTGGTGGAGTGAGACAGTGAATACCGGAAATTTGATTGAGTCCAGCAACGAGCAATTCACGGCGATGCTGGAAAGATTTCGCCATTTCTTGTACTGACTCTTGCGAACCTTGCAACGCGGCAATACCGGCTTTTTGGATAAAGGTACAAGTACAAGAATTGGAGTTGAGCATGAGTAATTCTAAGGCACTGATTAAATGTTGGGGCATCACGCCATACCCTAAACGCCATCCCGTCATGGAATAGGTTTTAGAAAAGCCATCGACTAAGAGGGTTCGATCTTCCATTCCAGGTAGACTGAGCAAACTATAGTGAGGATGGTCATATAACAGGCGAGAATAGATTTCGTCAGCTAGGATATAAAAATTATGTTTAATGGCTAAATAGGCGATCGCCTCTAAATCAGCTAAAGGTAAAAATCCTCCCGTGGGGTTATGGGGGGAATTGAGGATCAATAGCTTGGTTTTGTCTGAAATCAGCCCTTCTAAATCTTCGATGCGAAAGCTAAATTCCCGCTCTTCCACTAAGGGTAAGGGAATGGGACGACCTTGGGCAAACTGAATCACGGAGCGATAGGTGGGAAAACCGGGATCGGGATAGATGACTTCATCCCCAGGATTAACCACTGCTAGAATACCGAAAAAGAGTAGGGGTTTGGCTCCAGGAGTGACGATAATGCGATCGCCCCCTACCTGAATTTTCCGGGTTTCGCTAACCTGAGCGGCGATCGCCTCTCGCAGTTCTGGCAACCCTAACGTTAAACTATAACCGGTATAGCCCTGGGCGATCGCCTCGGTTGCTGCTTGGCAAATATGAGAAGGTGTAGGAAAGTCAGGTTGACCAATTTCTAAATGAATAATATCGCGTCCTTGCGCTTCTAAGGCTTTCGCTTTACCCAAAACCTCAAACGCAGATTCTGATAACAATCCCCCGATGCGCTCTGCTGGATTCATGAACCGATCTCCTCTAAAAATGGTAATGGGTGGGGAATAGGCAATAGGCAATAGGCAATAGGCAATAGGCAATAGGCAATTTCCCCGCGTCCCCGTGTCTCCGCGTCCCCCATCCCAGATCATATCCTGATCTCGATCCAAAACTCCGTATCAAGGAGTAGCGCATGGAGATGAATGGGAGTGGATGCTATGCGGATGTCAACCGTTGCCCTTGTTACATTAGCGGCCTTGATCGCGCCGGAATTTCGGTCTTCGTCTGATCTAAAGCAATCTCCACTTCAACCGATAGGAGATACTGGCAAAACCGAAAAACCGGATTTAGACCCTAAGTTTATTGATTCGATTGTGCAACAGGTGATGCCGGTTGCCCTGGCTTCTATTAGCCCTCCAGAAGTTGTTCTTCCGGTAGCAGAATCTACCGATGAACCCTTCGATCACACGTCCCTGTCTCAGGAAGATATTCAGCACCTGAAAACCATGATTGCTCAGGTGGTTGATACCTCTATTGCTCAGGAAAATTTAGCTTTAGTTAGAGGGGACGATCGCCTGCCAAAAATTGAAGGAACGATTACCGTCTTAAATTTATTGATGGTATTGATCGTTAGTATGCCAGTTATGGCGATGGCTTTATTTTGGTTCATTCGAGGTTGGGTAGTTCAAGATTTAGTCAAACTGATCCATTCCCAATTAGAAGGATTTAGCGATTTAGATCGAGATTTAAAGGATTATCATTTAAAAGCCGATGATTGGATGGGCGAGTTATACCGTCATCTGAATTTATATAAACAACATATTCGCGATGAGTTAACCACGGTTCATGAACAGTCCCAACAGTCTCAGATTTCCCTAGAGGAACTCGAGAAAATCAAGCGCCAAATGATGCGTCAGTTTCAGGAGATGTTGACGGAAACGAAAGCGGAAAAAGAGAGTTTATTCCAGGAAATGTCCCAAACACGCCCTTCCCAAATGGTGGAGGCTCTGCCGGTGAATTTGTCGTCTGAAGTGCCTGATTTTTCACCTCCTCAGTTAAATCGGAGTCTGGTTCCGGATTCAGCTCATCCGCAGTCTGTGGTGAATCCGGACGAGTTGACGATGGAAGATTATGTCAGGCAAGCGAAGCAATTCACCCAAGTTCATCGTTATGAGGATGCGATCGCCGCTTATCATAAAGCTTTGGAATGGCTGCCAGATTCCTATGAAACCTGGTTGGCGATTGGTAGATTATATGTGAAACAACACCATTATTATCGCGCTCTAGAAGCCTATCAAAAAGCGATTGATATTGATGAGACTCGGGATGAAGGCTGGTATAATTTAGGCAATACGCTCAGTAAATTAGAGAACTATCTCCGCGCTCTCACTGCCTACGATCGCGCCCTATCGATTTATCCGGGCCGCTATGAAGCCTGGTATAATCAAGGGAGTGCTTTCGCTAAGTTAGGACGTTATGCGGAGGCGATCGACTCCTACGATCGCGCCTTGATTCTTAATCCCCAAAGTTGGGAAGCTTGGTATCATCGGGGCAATTTATTGGGATGGATAGGAGAGTATGAAAAAGCGATCCTTTCCTATGATAAATCAGTCAATCTCCATTCTCAGAATAGCGAGCCTTGGTATAAACAGGGTTTAGCCTTAGCGAAATTGAATCGCCATCAGGAAGCCCTAGCCTGTTATGATATTGCTTTGTCTTTAGGTAAACACGGAGAAGGGTTATGGCGCAACCGTGGGGCTACCTTGGAAAGCTTAAATCGATATGAGGAGGCGATCGCGTCCTACGAACAAGCCTTAGCTGTTGAACCAGAAATGTTAGATTTATGGTTCAGAATTGCCTATCTTTTAGATCACCTCAATCGTCCAGAAAAAGCCCTAGAAACCTACAATCATATTTTATCCATTCAACCCAATCATCCAGAAGCCTTAAAACTCAAGGGCAATATTTTGGTTGAGTTTCACTACTATCAAGAAGCCATTGATTCGTTTACTGAAGCTCTGGAAGCGCAAAAAACAGGCACTTGTGCGGTGCAAGTGGCTAGTTGATGATGCGATCTCTCAATTCTCCAAACCGATGATTGGGCGATCAGAAAGCCTAATCATACTTCCCGACGTTTGTACGGACTATAGCAGTGAAAGAGTTGATTAGGACAGTGAGGTTATAGTTTGAGGCAATAGGCAATAGAAAATCTCCTAACTCTCCCTTTCTCTGCTATATGATATGACTTTTCACTCTGCCCCTGGGCTAGGCGATCCATCTATTGCAGAAATTATCTCTATGTTTAAGCCAGTTTTTGCACACCCACAAGACTCTCAACACCATAATCTCAGAGTCTCTGAGGGAGACAATCTAGAAAACTCCATCAAGAATTTGATGGGTTAGTGGCTCCCTTGCGTGTAAAAACGCCTCTCTTGAGATAAGACATCAGATATAGAGAACGGGTGGAATTTAGTGAAAAACGCGAAGTCTAGTTTTCAAGACTAGATGGAGAAGCCCGCGCTGTACCTTTCAGGTAGAGCATCGGGAGTATGTCACAAAGCGAGTTTCTGTCAGAAAACCACTTTCTAGCGTTTATCCATTACCAGCGCGTAGCGCTCTACTTCAAGAACCATTGACTGGGACGATAGGGATAAGCCCAGTAATAGTCATAGGATTTGGCAGTAAATTCCTGGAAATTACCTAAATCATTGCGATGGTAAACAGGTTCGGCAGGATTCCCTACCGTGCCGATAAAGAGTAAATCCGATTGCAGTAAATCGACGATTTGCTTACCCAGTTGATTGGATTCCGGTGTCCCCAACGTATACTTCTGATACTCCGTGGAAGCTTGATCCAACTCGGTCACCCATTCGGGAGGTTCCAAGCCTTCAGCGCCATCGGTTTCAATATATTTAGCCCAGAGATGACCGTTGGTGAGGCTAAAATAGTCACCAAAGGGAGGGAAGAAGGGTTCCCGCGAACCCGCTACAAATGCTGAGGTATAGGCTTTGGTCCAGGTCATGACATCCAAATCGTTTGACGCTTGACTGGCGCGATATTCATCGGAGGTGACTTCCTTGAGCTGCATATTAATGCCCACATCATCAAGATATTGGGCAAACAGTTCATGCAGTTTGACTGCACCACCTTGGGTAGAAAATTGTAAATTAATCACTAAGGGCTGACCGTTAGGGCGATCGCGTTTTCCATCCCCATTGGCATCCACTAACCCTATCTCATCAAGCAATTCATTGGCTTTATCTGGGTCATACTCAATTAAATAGGTCTTTTGCTCCTCCGTGATAAAATCTACCGTATTCGGGTCAATGCCTGTATATTGGGCGGGAGTAGCTAACCCAAAATACACCAACTCGTTCATCTCCTCACGATTCATGGCATGACTGACAGCTTGACGGAAGCGAAGATCGTCAAAAATCTCTCGCAAGCCTTCATCCTTGTGGTTGACATTAAAGGAGTAGACCACCATAGATTCCCCTACAGTGGGAACGGGATTGACACTATAATTCCCTTTACTTTCATTTTGTTGCAATACGGGCAAATCTTCAGCAAATACAGCTTGAGATTTATACACCACTTCCCCATTGGAGAGTTTTAAGTTCTGGACTTCCTTCTCTGGCACATACACCTCATCAATCCTGCTGATATAGGGGAGTTGTTGTCCTGTGGTATCAACTTGATGGAAATAGGGATTCGCCACCAAACGCCGACCTTCTGCGGTATCGGCAATGACAATATGGGATTCTAAAGTCGGCATTACTGCTCGCTCTAAGCTATTGGCTTTAGCTGTATCTTTGAGCAAAGGAGAGGGGACATCTTTCCAGTCACTGCTGCCATAGTAGAAGTTAAACGCTTCATCCCAGCTTTCAAAGCCATCATCTTTGGCGTTCTTTTCAGCATTGGAGTCAATATCGGGGTGGTATTTGCCTAAGAAATGTTTGGGTAGAAACGGTTGAGCGTAGTCGGTGGCAAATAAGGAGGTTAAACCGGGTTTGGCTTGGGAGAGGGTAAAGGTTACTGTGGTGGGATTAACCGCTTCTACTGCCATGGGTTGGCCGTTGACGAGGAAGCGATCGGGGATACCATTCGAGTATAGGGTTTTATTCGCTAGGACGTTGTTATACCAAAAGACAATATCTTCAGCCGTGAAGGGTTCGCCATCTGACCACTTGTGTCCTTCTCGTAGATAAACCGTGAGAACGGTGTAATCATCGTTCCATTCAAAGTCGCGAGCGATATTGGGAACTAAGGTTTTTAGGTCGTCGGAATAGCGGAAGAGGTTCACATGGCGAGTAGAGAGCAGGTCTGAAGTTCCAGATTCTGTGGCTTTGGAGAGTCCAGCTAGGATGCCCCCATATTGACCAATTTCTTCATAGGGAACGACAACTAATGGCTCGTTCGGGATTCTTTCATCTATGGAGGGGAGGTCAGCGTTGCCTTGAATTTCCCCATTGAGATCCTCAATTTCTGGGTTAGCGACGAAAGCCATCTCACACCCCGTTTCGGCTTCATAGTTCTGTAAGTCGTATTGCTGGGGATATTTTCCTTCACCAATGCCTTGGGTATCAGCGAGGGTAATGGCAGGACAACTGCCTTCAGCTCTGGTGGCGGTAGTCCCAGCAGTCGTTGTGGTTTCCACGTTAGAAGCACAGGCAGCAAGTCCGGCGATCGCCAATACTAAAGCAGAATGAGTAACTTTTGTGACTCTAGAACTCAAGGGTGGATTGAATCGATAATGCATGAGGTTCTCCTGAAAGTAGGAATAATCAAATGGGTTTAAGAAGCGGTGAGGGATAACGCTTGTGCAGATTTGAGCATCGCTGGTGCGGGCGAGATGTCCAATAGAGTGCAGATTAAAGGGGCGATCGCCAATTGGGATATCGGCTCAGTTGCCTCCCCCTTCGAGTCAGTCCCGATCGTAAATAGGGGAACCTCCCGCACATCCGGTAGAGTTCCTCCATGGTGACCGTCAGGATTCATACCATGATCGGCAGTAATGAGAAGGGTATAACCGGCTTCCCGCCAAAGGGGAATATAGTGGGACAGTAGACTATCGGCTAGCAAGGCATAACCGCGATACTCTTTACTATCCGAGCCATAGCCATGTCCCGCATGGTCAATTCCCATAGAATGGACAAGGAAAAAGTCAGGATTATAAGCTTGCCTGAGCATTTCGGCATCAGCAAACAGATGGGAGTCAGGGTAAGAGTCTTCCCAATAAAAGCGCCCATGTTGGATGGGGTTATGGGTATTATGCTGGTCGCGATCGCGCTGGGGAACAAACGGAGCATGATTGTAGAGTTCGCTAAACCACGAATAGGCGGCTGCTGCGGTAGTTAAGCCAGCTTCCGTTGCCAAATGAAACACACTTTGCTGATGGGACAGACGCACCACATCATTGGCTCCAATACCATTGACGGAAACCGGTGTACCGGTCAATAGCACTTCATAGAGGGGCCGGGATAAACTCGGCAGTTCAGCTCGGACTTGATACAGACTGGCTTGGAGGGTTTCCACTAAATGGCCCAAGTAACCCATTGAGGAAACAGCCACATCAAAACGCAAGCCATCTAATAGCACTACAATGACCTGTTTACTCATAATTCACCCATCCTGAATGCTTAGATAGTCATACCAGAGAAAGACTAAGCCCAGGTTATGGGTTAGGAGGTAATGGGTTATGAATCAATTAACTTGAGTTCAGGTTGAGGGATGGGGAAGATGGGGGATCGAGAGATCGCCTATTCCCTATTCCCTGTCTCTACTCACCAGCGCCCAGAACTTGTAGCGCTTGCCAGCAGCGAGTGGAGCAGGATTTTTGAGACACAGAAGCCATATCGACCCATTGAATGCCTTTGGGGCCAATTTCGGCTTCATCGCTATGGAGATGAGTGGGTTTACTCGGAAGTGAGCATTGGTAGATAATGTTAATCGTATGGAGGACGCGATCACCTCCTTCGGGAAAGAAACTTTCGGCTATTGTCAATAGATCATCGATTTCAAAGTTCTCTATTCCTGTCTCTTCTTTAACTTCTCGTCGTAGAGCTTCCCGAATCGGTTCGTGGGGTTCAATGCCTCCCCCTGGTAAGTCCCAACAGTCAGGTTCTGGGAACGTCATCTGATGAATCAGTAACACTTCGGTTTCGATGACAAATAAGGCGACAACCGCTACTCGTAAGCGAGTTTGAGGTTTAGTGGTTTCTATCTGCTGATTTTCCATGATATTAACTTTTCATGCACCTCTGATGTCAAGGGTATCATCATTGAGTCAATTAAAGATCAGCTCTATCAATCGTGTATTTCTAATTTCCGCCATGAATCCTATACTTAAAACACTCATAAACTGTTTATCTACCCAAGGTCATACTCAGTATGATGGGGAAGTAGTTAGCCAACTCGAACATGCTTTGCAATGTGCTACTTTAGCGGAAACTGCGCGTCAATCTAGAGAGATAATTCTCGCTTGTTTATTTCACGATCTCGGTCATCTATACCCGGAGCGGAGTACACTCGAAGGCGATCGCCATGAATATTGTGCTTTGCCGGTTTTGCGATCGCTCTTTCCTCCCGCTATCACAGAACCCATCCGTCTCCATGTTGAAGCAAAACGCTATCTTTGTGCAGTCGATCCCAAATATTTGAGTCAACTTTCCCCGGCTTCCCAACAGAGCTTAATTATCCAAGGAGGTGTGTTCTCTCCATAAGACGCTCAAGCATTTGTCGCACAACCTTATGCTCTCGATAGTATTAAACTTCGTTGCTGGGACGAACAAGCCAAAGTTGAGGGTTTATCGACTCCAGATCTTGACTATTTTGTTCGGAAGTATTTATAGCACTTACAGCGGTTTGCGATGTAATGAGATACAGTAAGAAAAATCCCTCTAAATCCCCCGATCTTCGGGGGACTTTTACTGCCCTCCTTAGAAAAGGGGGGTTGGGGGGATAGAAATCTACCACATAAGAGCGAAAACTGCTGTAATATCCAGCAGAGCGGGCAGGAAAATAAACTCACTTCTTCTGAACTTTTAATAGTTTCTGGTGTTATAGTCAATTCAAATAACAGTGAGACATTTTTGTAGGGGCAAAAATTTTTTCGCCCCTACATATACCGTCATTGTAGACACTCTAAGAGTGTCTCAGTGTTAATTGAATCAACTCATGATAGCCGAGGACAAACCAAAGGGACTCTCGTTCACCAGTAAGGAGGGTTGGCTTCAGCCACGCGCCAGGGGCTTTACCGCGTTCACCCCCAGATGAACGGTTGCACCTTGTTCCACAGTCTGCTTAATCGTTGCCAGTAAACTTTCGATCTTTATGAATTGGGTTTAGGCCGGTTGCCGGGTAGCCGCGATCGTGATATCACGGATGTTTACATTCTGCGGTTGGGAATACATAAACACTGCTGTGCGAGCAATGTCGTCGGCAACCAATGCGCCGCCCATTGCCTTTTTCCACTCCTCATAACCATCAATGATTTCCTGCGAAGTGGTGTGACTCAGCAGTTCGGTTTCTACTGCGCCAGGGTGAATTGCCATCACGCGTACATCGCTGTTAGAAACCTCTTCACGAACATTCTCGGTAATTGCGGAGACAGCAAACTTGGTTCCAACATAAGCCGCATGGTTGGGAAAGGACTTTTTGCCTGCAATAGAACTCATGTTTATGATGGTGCCAGTGCTTCGCTCCTTCATCGAGCTAAGAACCGCCTGCATTCCGTTTAACAAGCCGAGAACGTTCACATCAAACATTCTGTGCCATTCCGCTGGGTCTTGTGTATCAATCTGCCCTAGAAGCATCACACCAGCATTGTTGACTAAGCAATCTACCGGGCCATATTCAGCTTCAGCCTCTTTAATGGCAACATGGAAAGCTTCAGCATCGGTGACATCGAGTTTGCGGCACATTGTGTTGGGTAGGCCAAGCGCTTCGAGTTTTTCAATTCGGCGAGCGAGAAGTAACAGCGGGTGACCAAGTTCGGCGAAACGTCGAGCAATAGCCTCACCAATACCGGAGCTTGCACCGGTAATAACCACTAAGGATTTCTGATTTGTCTCCATATTTTCCCCTCTCTAGTGTCATGTAAATGCAGTGTACTTTTGAACTACTAGCAAGCTCAAGGCCTATTTCTGCTTAGACATTGCCTATTTCTGCTTTCTGCCCATTGTTTGAGCGCAATTCTTGACAGCGATTGCTATAGTCAAGTGATAAGGCTATTTGAGGAGGAGCGAATTATTTATCTACAACAAATCATGGATGTTTATCAGTTTTCCAAAGTGGAAGGCTTTATCGAGACTCATATCAGAGGTGTCAGTTTCTTCTGGGCAACAAAAGCTATAGCGTGTTCGCCGCTCGTCTACAATGCTGGGCGAGTGATTATTGAG
This sequence comes from Roseofilum sp. Guam, assembly GCF_017746735.1. NCBI lineage: Bacteria > Bacillati > Cyanobacteriota > Cyanophyceae > Desertifilales > Desertifilaceae > Roseofilum > Roseofilum sp. Guam. The sequence continues at coordinate 32,911 of NZ_JAGHZN010000002.1, forward strand.
CAGGGTAATAAGGTTGGATACCTCGGCGATCGCGTGTTTCACTACGATAGTGACCATTACCTTGTCCTTAGTGTGCCACTCACCTTCGAGTGCAAAACAAATGCCAGCTTGGACAACCCGTTACTGGGCCTTTTTATTGAACTCGATCTTGCCGAACTTCACAAGATGGTGATGCAACTCTCAAAACATAATGCACTCGATAGCTTTGAGCTGACATCACCATTATGTGGTGTTGAGCCGGTTGCCCTTGATTCCCAGATGCGTAAGGCAACAACTCGGCTCATGCAAGCCCTCTGCTCAGAACAGGATAGTGAAATTCTCGGTTTGTCATTAGTTAGGGAGTTAGTAAGGTGGCGCGATCGACTATGATACAGTTACCCTCAATGTTATTCATGAGAAGTTCCCATATACAAAATTTGATCGCGTCTCGATTTTACTGGCTACTCAGAAATTACACCACAAGCCAGGCGAGGACCGCCGCCACCGAGAGGAGCTGGCTCGTCAGAAAAGTTATCTCCGTGCATATGCACCATTAGAGAACGACCATTTAAGAAGCTGACTTCTAACCGGGGAGCTAAAACAGGAGTTGTTGCTGTACCATTATTGGCCACAAATAACGGAGGTAAATCTCCCAGGTGACCATCATCCGCATAGGGGCCTTTATGGACTCCGGTATTGAATGGGTCGAAGTGCCCGCCGGCAGCTAATCCAGGTACGGTCTTGCCATCTTTCATTCCAGGGCCGCAGTCTGGATTGGTATGAATATGAAATCCATGGGAACCTGGAGTCAAATTGGTCAGATTCGGGGTAAGAAGCAAACCATATTCCGTATCTTCCAAAAGCACCGTACCAACAGCCGCGCCAATACCATTGGCATCAGTGAGATTCATTTCAACGGTAATGGCATGACCGTCAGCATAAGCTGGTGCGAGAACAGTTGCTGTCATTAGGGCTGTCAGAGAAGCAATATAAACTGATTTTTTTTTCATGGGTATCTTGGAAGTCAAAAAATAAATAACGTATGACTGGGGACAATATATTAATTGACACACGAGACAGTGTGCCAGTAATGGTTAATGCAAAGTGTATCCCAGAAAACGAAAACCATAAGGCCATATAGCGATTCTCTTTTCTATGAAGTACAGCTTGAAGCCTTAGACCCTAAGCAATACACGCTTTTGCCTATTGCAAAGCAAGCCTATTGCCTACCGCGAAGTGCTATATATTTCCGAGATCGCCTCTTCTGCTAGACCAAACGATAGGGTCATTCCCGCACCACTGAGGGCGTTAACAATGGTCACACCCGGTTCTGGATATAAAATCAATTCAGTCGATCCGGGTAACTTGGCATAAACACCGTGCCATGTTTGGGCAATGTCTAGGGAAGGGGGTTGGACAAAGCCTTTTAAGTAGTTGAGAATGTAGTTGTTCAGATCGGCGTGATCGAAGGGGTGAGGACACCAACCATATTCGTGAGTGTCGCCAATAATTAATTCTCCTAATCCATTTTGCGACATCATGACGTGAATTCCCCATTCTGGAAAATAGGGAGTTTCTTTAGCAATGCGTTCTTTGAGAGCAGGAAGGGAGGGACAGTCTGCAAACGCACTGTAATGGGTTAGGGTTAATCCTCCGCAAAGTGCTGCACCGAGTCGCCAGTTGTTGGGTTGGGGAGCAGTTCGCATCATTTGCAGTTTAACTTTGGTGATGCCACTCTTGGCGTAGTGTTGGGGATAGAGGGTTTCAAAGTCTGCACCGGAACAGACAAAAATGCGATCGCCTCGCCATTGCTCTCCCCCGGCAATTGCCACCCGATCTGCGATCGAGGTTACGACTGTGCCAAACTTGAACGTTACCCCATAGGCTTTACTGAGATAATTTGGTAATTTGGCGATCGCTTCTCTGGGGTCTACAATCACTTCTGTGGAACTCCACAGCGCTCCTAATAACCCTTCCTTAACTACGGCTGGACTCTTCTCTAAGACTTGATTAGGGGTCAGTAAAGCTACAGAATGGGTAGAGGCTCTAATGCTGACAAATTCCTCTAAAACCGCCATTTCATCTTCACGATAGGCCAGATGTAGCGATCCGGCTTCTTCTGCGTGAAATCCAGCCTGAGCCGACAGTTCCAGCCAAATCTGTCGAGAGTTGAGGGCGCGATCGCCTAATTGTCCTAAGGGTTGTCCCACAGGCCAGACCATGCCAAAATTGCGAATTGAGGCACCAATTGCCTGGGGATTCCGTTCAAAAACAATAACCTTGAGTCCTCGTTTGGCACAGGCTAAAGCATGAGCTAAACCAACAATACCTGCACCAATAATTAATACATCAGCCTGATTTTGTGAAGTCATGAGTTACTACGTTAATAAATCAGAGGAACAGATAAGAAAACACCAAATTCTTGGGCTAAATTACAACTGACACGACCATGAACTTTACCTTGTTCATCGTGGAATTTTGCCCGGTCTGCCAGGGGAAATACAGCCTCATGCCACACATTAGGATGAATATATAATCCCTGGTGACCTTCGACATAGAACGCGATAAAGTCTTCCGGTTTCACATCGTCTCCGGGTAAAGCGAGGGGAACGACAAAGGGCGTATTTTCTAAGGGAAAAAACAGTTGTCCACCATCGGGGTGATAATTGGCGTGCCAGAGTAAGACCTGAGAGTGTCCTGATTCTGGTGTGGTTTGAGATTGGGCATTTCCTGGGTTTGTAGACCAGCCGAAGAGATAGCGATCGCCAACCGCTTGATTATGACCATAAAGGATCTCTCCTTCCCACCAAAATTCAAAGATCCCTTGGGTAGTTCCCCCTTGGTTGCCGGTTTCTGGATCGAGTTTTCGCCATCCTTGGGTGGGCCAGGTCACAATTTCAATAGAATAGCTCTCATAATCATCCACCAATTGACCATATCCAGCCAGAGATTCTGGTGTGGCTTTGACCAAGGGAACGTCCACCCAGGGGAGTTCTGGGGGAACATCAGGAGCCAGGTAGTTAATGGGATGGCCTAAAGTTTGCATATCGTAATTCTTGGGATTATACTGTGATTTTTTCTTTCAACTCCCACAGAGAATCCAACAATCCATCATTAGGATATTGGGCTAACTGTTCTCGGCGATGAGTTCCATTCGTTACCCCCAAAGCCATCAAACAATGGGCATTCAATCCCGCTTCTAAATCCGAGGGAGTATCCCCAACTACAATTACAGCCTGGGGATTCTTGACCCCAAGTTTGTACATCGCTTTCTGAATCATATAGGGAGCTGGGCGACCTTCGTTATTATAAATCTCTGAGGGCGTAACCGAGACTTGGATATAAGAGTGTTCTGAGCCAACATAATCTTGATTTAACCCTTTATCCCATCCCAAACGACGCAAGATAATATCCGTTACCTCGCGATAAAATCCTGTATTTAACCCAATCTTAATTTCCTCAAACTTTAGCCAGTCAAACAGTTCTAAGCATCCTTCTGTCGGTTCAACCGGTTGGGTTTGATAATGATGTTCTAAGGTTTCCTTAAACCGTTGATAAGAAACCTCAACATTGTGCTGATAATCTGGGTGATCTTCACCGAGTTGTTCTCGCCACAACGTTTGAAATACAAGCTTTTTTGACCATCCCATCATGGCATTTACGCGATCGCCGGAAGCCTGTAAACCCGTTTGTTCAGCAGCTACAAAGAAACAGTTTTGCACTTCATTCTTATCCTTGATCGTTGTGCCTGCCATGTCAAAGATAACCAGTTCCACATTAGAAGTAGAAGACATTCAAGTGACTCCTCCGATGAGTCAGTTTGTCTCTATTAGGATAACTTAAAACGTACCCTATTCCCTCTTCCCTAGTTCTTCCCTACCCATTCGTAAATTTCAAAGGCGGTTGTATCGCAATGGGTACAACCGCCACATTTTTGCCCTTCTAAGCTTACCGGGCGCACTCTGCCTTTATGGACTAATTTATTGAGCATTGCCCGCAAAGCATCAGGATGGCTGCGAAAGTGGGTTTCGAGTTCGGCTAGAGAGACTTTCTGTTTTTGGGCGAGGTAGTTTTGTAGTTCTAGAATCATGGCTTTAATTAATAATTAATAGATTTCTTGCAGAAGTTAGGCAATAGGCAATAGGCAACAGGCATAAGACTGTATTACTATTCATTTATGCAAGAGATCTAATACTTTTGGCAATAGAGAACGGGGAATGGGGCATCTCTACTGCCCCGCTCCCCGTATCTCCCCATCCCCTTGTCCGCACTAAATGGGGCTTTCAGACTGGCGGTGGGTTTTCAACTGGGGATTCAACATTTTGAGACCGAAGAAGACACCAACGCTAATCACTACCATACTTAAAAGCCATACACTAGCGAAGGCGGGTTGAACACTCAATTGAGTGATTTGATAGAAACTGGTGGCGACGATGTAGGCTAAACCTGTTGTCCATGAAGCAACAAAAATTGTCCATTGCCAGTTGGTTTCCCGGTAAACGGCTGCGGTGGCAGCGACACAGGGGAAATAGAGCAACACAAATAAGAGGTAAGCAAAGGCTCCAGCTTTGCCATCAAACCGGCGTACCATGGCTCCAAATGTCCCTAAAGCAACTTCCTGTTCTTCCGAGGCAATTTCTACATCTGAGGTATCGCCAATATTCAATCCTAGGGGGTCGAGTAAGGTACCGGGAACGTCAGCTAAGTTAGCAGGAATGGTGGCGAAGGCTTCTTGGATACCGCCCCAGAAACTAAAGCCTCCTTCTTCCTCTTCTAATTCGGGATTATCAGTAATGGCTAATTGTCCGTAAATGGAATCGAGTGTGCCTACCATGGCTTCTTTAGCAAAGACACCGGTAAAGATTCCCACAGTAGCGGGCCAATTTTCCTGGGTAACGCCCATGGGAGCAAAAATGGGAGTTACAGATTGACTGGCAGCGCTTAGGATGGATTGGTCGCTATCTTGATTACCAAATGAACCATCCGTTCCTAAGGAGTTGAGTAATCCGAGGATGGTGACCATGATAATAATGACTTTTCCGGCTTTCAAGAGAAATGCCCGTAGCCGATCCCAAGTGCGAATCATGACCCCTTTGAATCGAGGAATATGGTAGGGAGGAAGCTCCATGACAAAGGGAGAAATTTCGCCTTTGAGGATGGTGTTTTTCATCACCAGTCCGGTGAAGATGGCAAAGGCAATACCGAGAAGATAAAGGCCAAAGACGATATTTTGACCGCCCAGGGGAAAGAAGGCAGCCGCAAAGAGGGCGTAAACCGGAAGCCTTGCACCACAGGACATGAAGGGATTCATGAGAATAGTCATGAGGCGATCGCGGGAATTTTCTAAGGTGCGGGCGGCCATAATTGCGGGTACATTGCAGCCAAAGCCGACTAACATGGGCACAAAAGATTTTCCGGGTAGGCCCACAAACCGCATCATCCGATCCATAACAAAGGCGGCTCGTGCCATGTAGCCAGAATCTTCGAGTATCGATAAGAAGAGGAACATGAAGCCAATAACGGGAATAAATGTGGCGACGGTTTGCACACCACCACCCGCACCGTCAGCTAACAGGGCGATCGCCCATCCGGGGAAGCGGAGGCTTTCGAGCAGTTGGCCCAATCCGTCTACAAAAATTGTCCCAGCAACGATATCAAAAAAGTCAATAAAGGCACTGCCAACATTGATCGTAAATAGGAACATCAGATACATGATGCCTAAGAAAATGGGAATCCCCAGCCAACGGTTGAGGACAATCGCATCGAGCTTATCGCTCATGGACTGACTCACTTCTCCCGTGCGTTGACTGGCTTCTTGGGTCACGGTTTGAATAAAGCCGTAGCGACTATCGGCAATCAGGATATCGAGATCTTCTCCTAAGACTTGATGAATGCTACGCCGATGTTTAGCGATCATTTCCGTAAGCGCTGGAGTAACGAGTTCACCGACTCCCCGTTCATCGTATTGCAGCAAGTTTAGAGCCGTCCAGCGAGGTTCGACGATCCGATTGGTCGTGTTTTGAGTTAGGTAAGGGACGATTTCAGCTAAGGCATCTTCGATGACTGCTGGATAAGCAACGTAACTGGCAGGATGGGTTAAGTTTTCTAGGATGTGACCGACGAGATCGACTAAAGAGCCAATTCCTTCGCGATCGCTGGCAATCAGGGGCAGAACAGGAACTCCTAAGCGATCGGCTAAACGCTCTGCATTAATATCGATACCCCGCTTCTGGGCAATATCGATCATATTCAGAGCGACAACCATCGGCAGGCGCATTTCCATCAACTGAGTCGTCAGATAAAGATTACGCTCTAGATTGGAGGCATCAATGATATTAATTACCAATTGTGCTTCTCCAGAAAGGAGATAATCTCGCGCCACTAATTCATCCATTCCGGTGGCACTTTCTTCGGCATCCAGGGAATAGACCCCTGGCAAGTCTACCAGGGTAATGGTCGATTGATTAATCTTAAACTGCCCTTCTTTGCGATCGACTGTAACCCCCGGCCAGTTTCCTGTCCGTTGGTTAGCTCCGGTGAGGGCGTTAAATAGGGTGGTTTTTCCGCAGTTGGGATTACCAATTAAGGCAACAATGGGTTTGAGCATGGCTAGGGTTTTAATGTGGGGGAATGGGGGGAGAGGGAGATAGGGGGATAGGGGGCATCTATTGCCATGACCTATGACCCATTACCTATTACCAGCGCGAAGCTCGAAGCAAAAAGCGCTATAAACGTTCTACTTGTAAAGCTTCGGCTTCTTGTTTGCGTACAGTTAAATGAAAGCCTCGTACTTGAATTTCAACCGGATCGCCTAGGGGTGCTACGCGAATCACCGTAAATTCTGTACTTGGAGTGAGGCCCATGGAGAGGAGTTTGCTTTTGTAGGCGCGATGGGTCTTTTCATAGCCGAGAATGCGCCCTTTTGTGCCTACAGCTAGGTCTCCTAAATGGAGTGTGGAGGTTGAGTTTTCCATATCTGAGTGTGGATGTAAGGATAGATTTGTGTCTGTGACTAAGACTCGTGAGGCTAGACCTGCACCTAAGCCTAAGCGGTTATCGGCGATCGCTACTACCACCGAGCCACTCCCTTGGTGACTGAGAATTTGCAACTGAGATCCTGGGGTAATTCCCATGGCTAAAAGGCGAGAGATACCCCCTTTGCCTTGAAACCCCTTAACCCATACCTGCTGTCCAGGTTGTGCTTCACTGAGCAAAAAGGCATTAACGTCTAGGCGTTCTGATGCGGCTTCCTCTTGACTATCTAGGCTCGAACTGTCTCCTATGTAGTCGTAGGAGCTGTCGTCATCATGCTGTCCTGACCCTGAAGGGTGATGGTTCATTTTTTTTCCTCTACGTCTTTTCATCCAACCAACAACTTGAGGGCGATTCATTGGAATTGCTAATAATTTTCATTTAAATGCCATCGACAGTCTACTCTAATCCCTAATAAATAGCGGAAGGATTAAAAAAGATTTAACCTTTAGTTCAAAAAAGTTCTTAATCTATTTTTAATCTTCACTTCTGTAATATTTCGCAAAATTCAGATAAATATTAATTTTTAATTTAGAGATCTATTTATTTCTTCACTGTGAAGTATTATGAAAGATGGATCATTTAAATTCTCGCGACAATAAACTCAAAAATAGTTAAAGATCATGACCGACGCTGCATCTCCTTCGGAAGTCTCCCCTGCAACAGTAGCCCAGAATCCCCAACCCCCTTCTGAGTTTACTTCTCAATTAGGACAATGGCTAGAAAATACCAGTGAAATCGCTGCAATTTTACCGGTCGTCACTGGATTATTGGTTACTAGCCGCTTACAGTTGCGAGGGGCACAAGCCTTATTGGTAAACCTGACGATCGCCGCCCTAGTCCGTCAAGCCATCCAACAAATCAAGAAACAAGCCAAGCCTGGCTCAGAAAACGGTCAACAAGCTTTATCTGCTAGTGAAGAACAATCGAATCAAGAGGAAGAAGATTATAAAATTGTCCATTCTGTCCCTGGGCGAATTCGTTTACGCATTCCTCGTTTAATGAATGACATGCTTTATGCCAAACGCCTAGAAAAACTTCTGAGTGCCGAGTCGAAAGTCAAGCATGTGCGGATTAACCCAGCAGCCGCTTCCCTCATTATTCAATACGATGGAGAGGGCATGTCAGAACTAGAATTAGGCATGTATTTACTCAATATTCTCGATCAAGCCAATTCTACAAACCTGGATGGTCAAAGCGATCAAGATTCAGAATCTGAAGGCGATAGGCAATAGGCAATAGGTAACAGGCAACAGGCAATAAATGCCCCCATTCCCCCATTCCCCCATCCCATACTCCATGCTAAAGACTGTTCATTCAATTCCTGGGCGAATTCGCTTGCGAGTTCCCGAACTGAAAGAAAATTCTACTTATGCTTCTCAACTGCAAGCAACCCTGTCTACTTGGCCGGGGGTAAGGCATGTTCGCATTAATCAGTTATCAGCGTCTCTAGTGGTTGGTTATGCTCCTGAAGTTTTGCAGGAAGGGCAGATCAGACAAACTATAGAGGATCGGATCGAAAAAATTAGCCAGAATCTTGCTCCAGAGACACATCCTGCTCTGCCGAGTCAAGACAGTTCAGAAGGGTGGTCAAGTTTACGCCTTCCGTTGGTGGCGACTTCTCTGGCTCTGCTGAGTCGGACTCTCCCTCGATGGGTTGGCTTGCGTCCAGTTACAACGATCGCCTTTCTATTGATTGCTTTTCCAGTCGCCAAACGAGCATGGCAGAGTATGGTCAATGAACAGCGTTTAAATATTGATTGTTTGGATTTTCTGGCTCTCAGTTTAAATGCGTGGCAAGGAAAACAGGTGACTCCGATGATGGTGATCTTGCTCCATGAATTGGGGGATATCATCCGCGAACAAACGGCGAGAGCAACGGAAGTGCGGACGGCTGATTTACAAGAGGCGATCGGGCGGTTTGCTTGGGTGAAACGGGAAGAAGATCAACCTCCACAGCAAATTCCTAGCGATCGCGTGGAAGTTGGCCAGACAGTTATTGTTTATCCTGGGGAGCAAATTCCTGTCGATGGCACGGTATTGCGGGGGGAAGGAGTGATCGACCAACAGCAGCTTACTGGGGAAGCTATGCCGGTCGTGAGACAGGAAGGAGAATCGGTATTAGCTTCAACATTGCTGCGATCGGGTCAACTGTATCTGCGTGCCGATCGCGTAGGCAACCAAACCCGCGCTGCTTTGAGTCTCGCCCTATTGCAAAAAGCTCCTGTCCATGATACTCGCATGGCTAACTATGCCGAAAAAATCGCCGATCGCCTGATTTTACCCTCTCTATTTCTCGCTGCTCTCGTTTGGCTCACCACAGGCGATTCTTCTAGGGCAGCCGCTATCCTCACTCTAGACTTTGTAACCGGCATTCGTGTCTCGATTCCCACTGCCTTTTTAGGAGCCTTGAACCATACCACTCGCCATGGCATTTTGGTTCGCAGCGGTCGGACTTTAGAACAATTGGCGGAAGTAGATACGGTAGTGTTTGATAAAACGGGAACTCTTACCCAAGGGATTGTCACAGTATCGGGAATTACTCCTTTCAATGGATCGTCTGAAGAGCGAGTGCTGCAACTAGCCGCTGCCGCTGAACAACGGCTGAATCATCCCGTGGCTGAAGCCATTGTTGACTATGCCCATCAGAAGGGGGTAACGATTCCTTCACGGGGAGAATGGTTCTACGAACTGGGTTTAGGGGTTCGCGCTCAAATTGAAGGTCAGGAGGTTTTGGTCGGCAGTCAGCGCTTTTTACACCAGGCTGGGATTGAGTGGGAAAGTGTAGATGGGGAACAGGTAGAGACCGATGCCCCCTCTGAGATTTATGTGGCTTGTAACCAGCAGTTTCAAGGTATTATCCACTATCGCGATCCCTTGCGTCCAGAGAGCGATCGCCTAATTCAAACTCTACAAAAGAGTTATGGCATTGATGTTCATTTGTTAACGGGCGATCGCCCCCAACGAGCGGCTCAAGTGGCTCAGGAACTCCGTATTCCGACCTCCCAAGTGTATGCCGAAGCGTTCCCCGATGATAAGGCTCGGATTTTGCGTGATTTACACCGTTCTGGTCGAACTGTCGCCTTTGTAGGAGATGGTTTAAATGATTCGGTTGCCCTCGCTTATGCGGATGTGGCGGTGTCTTTTGAACAGGGTTCAGAGATTGCTCGGGAAACGGCGGATGTGGTGTTGATGAATAATAATTTACTCGATTTACTCGAGGCGATTTCTATTGCTCGTCAAACCCGCAATCTGATCGATCAAAATATTGCGTTGGTGGTTGCACCTAATTTAGCGGCGTTGGGGTTAGCGTCGAGTGTGGGACTGCATCCTTTGCTGGCAACTGCTATTCACAATGGATCGGCGATCGCTGCTGGAGTCAATAGTCTGCGTCCCCTTGTCGAGCATCAGATGACAGTTAAAAGTTAGGGAATAGGGAATAGGGAATAGGGGATACGCCATCGCTGTATCTCCATGTCGCTGTCGCTCTCTACTTTAAGATTGTTAACAATAGTTCTCATTAGTTGCAAAAATTCTGCTAGGCTATGGGCAGAAATCAACCTTTCTACATTGTCTTCTAACCCCTATGTCTCTGATTCATCTGGAAAAGTCCATCGTGACTTTTCATCTCAAGGAAATTCTCGAAGATGGACACGGTAATCATCCCCTATTCTGGGTTGGATTAGGCGTTTTAGTTTTAGCCCCTACTCTGTTACCCGATCCTCAACCGGTGAATCAACGGTTGAATAAAGAGGGAAGAACAGGAAAAACAGAAATGTCTTTATCTGAGTGGGTGGCTCAGGCACAAAAAAATAGAGTCGATGCTTGACAGTTAACGGTGACTGTCTACAACTCTCAAGTTAAAAGACAAGGGGCCCCTAGCCCCTTGTTTTGGTGAGTTTCTCCGAGTTTACAGCACCATCAAAACGATCCAAGAGGTCTGTAACTGAACTGTTAGGTTAGGAATTCGGGAGGGATTTGTTCTCAGTCTGGGCATGAACTTCCGCTTTGGCTTCAGCCGCAATATCCGCGAGGCTTTCGGCCGTTTCCGCTAGGGTAGATTTGGTCTTTTCATACCAAGTAACTCCCGTTTTAATGGTGGTTTTCAAAACCGGTTTGACCAACGGCAAAATGACAGGTGCAAGGGCAACGGTAGCGACTCCGACGACGATCGCCTTGGTGTTGGGGTTACGGGTGAGTTCGGCGACTCGCGATCTTAGTCCCATGCCTTCTTGATGCATCATTACCATAATTGAAGATCCTGTTGCTAAGTTGAAATAAAATGTAGCTCACATTCTCATCTATTATACTCTAATTGAGAAAGAAAAACCAGACCAATCAGAGGAGTAAGACGTTACTTAACGTTTCTGATGATCTGGGATATCCTGTAATTGATGTTGTGCAAACCTTGAAGTAGCCTTGAGTCAACCTAAACTCTTGCACAGTGGCAATCCTTTGTATCGACCCCTAACGGCTATCCTGTTGGGGGGACAGGCGATCGCCCATATCCTAGCCGGAAAAATTCATCGCCGAAATACGATGGAGCAGATGATTAACGTGGGGCCAGCATCAGTGGCGATCTCTGTGATGACGGCGGTTAGCGTCGGCTTCGTGTTCACCATTCAAGTTGCCCGTGAATTCATCAACTTTGGAGCCACTACTGCGGTTGGGGGCGTTTTGGCGATCGCCCTAGCCAGAGAACTCTCCCCTGTCCTGACTGCCGTTGTTGTTGCTGGGCGCGTCAGTTCCGCCTTTGCTGCCGAAATTGGAACCATGCAAGTGACCGAACAAATCGATGCCCTCTACATGCTCAAAACCGATCCCATTGATTACCTTGTCATTCCCCGATTAATCGCCTGTTGCTTAATGGTTCCCCTTCTGAGCCTCCTGTCCCTTGTCATGGGGATTGCCTCCGGTTTATTTATTGCCCAAGCTCAATACCGCATCCCCTACTCTGTCTTCCTCTCCTCCGTACAAAGCTTCATGACTCCCTGGGATGTCTTTAGCTCTGTGATTAAAGCCTTTATTTTTGGAGCCTTAATTTCTGTCATTGGCTGTAGTTGGGGACTCACCACCACTGGAGGTGCAAAAGGTGTGGGTAAATCCACGACTACCGCTGTAGTTATTTCTCTGCTGTCGATCTTCATGACTGATTTTGTCCTCTCTTGGATTATGTTCCAAGGTATGGGTACATCCTCAATTCAAGGGGTATAACCCTTCTCTGGAGCAACGATTTAGTCCATAAATCATGTTATCGGATTGGCTTTAAGCCATCTTGAGAACTTGATAAAAGATAGGGGGCAAATTCTAGGGAGATGCTATTTACAAATCATCAAAAATGCATTTTTTGCATATACTCTATGTTTTTATTTCAATAAGTATTTTTTTCCGTAGTTTATCTTACAGAATATCCTAGATAATCTGGATATATACAAGTTATATCTTGGACAAAAAAGAATTGAAATTGTCTATAGCAAGGAATAAGTTAGTGAGAACAAGCAATTGACTTAGAGTCAATTGTTATCAGCTAATGGGACAGTTTTCTATAAGTCCTAAGTATTTCTTAATTGGCTATAGCAATCCTCTCTTCTATGGAGTACAGCTTGAAGCCCTAGACTCCAAGCAACATCAGCTATTGCCTGTTGCCTATTGCCAGCGCGAAGCGCTATATCACCCAGACTGCATAAGGAGAACACCAAAAATGTCACTAAAAGTCGAACTTCTGGAAGAGAGCTTTGAAAAAGTGAAGCCAGAAGCGAATGAATTTGCCGAGAGTTTCTATACACATTTGTTTACGGATAATCCGGACGCTAAACCGTTGTTTGAGCATACGGATATGAAGAAACAAAAGCAAATGCTTTTGCAATCTTTGGTCTTTACAGTAGAAAATTTGAAAAAGCCAGAAGAGTTAAGTAATACACTTAAAGGCTTAGGGGCACGCCACGTTAAATATGGAGCCCTTCCTGCCCATTATCCCCTAGTTGGTGGGGCACTCTTGAAAACTTTTGAACAATACTTAGGGGATGATTGGACTCCTGAAGTCAAACAAGCTTGGATTGATGCCTATCAAGCGATTACCGATCTGATGCTTTCCGGTGCAGATTACGATAAAGCGGAAACCCAACTTTCTTAAGTCATGACCAGCAATTTGCAGCGGTTTCCTCTTCTGAAAAATATTCTTCAAGTCAAGACAGCTATTATTGCAGTGGTCGTTTTGTTACTGATTTGGGGAATTGCTGCGTTTGCCTTAGATCAACGTCAAATCTTTCTTCCGGGAGTGACATCAGACGGGCACACCTTAATTGAGGCTTCTTGTAGTTCCTGTCATGAAGGATTTAAACCGGTCAGTAATGAAACCTGTATGCGTTGTCATGAAGCAGAGTTAGTCAGTGATATTCACGGCCCGAAAAAGTTTCGCGATCCCCGTTGGGCAGAATATCTCAGTAATTTAGATGTGTTAACTTGCACTGCTTGTCATGCGGAGCATGTCCATATGTTTGGTCGCGGGGTTCACCTGAAACCAGATTTATGCATGGCTTGTCATGAAGGAGTCATTACTGGAGATATTCCCAGCCATAAAGGGTTTGAACCAGATGGCTGTTGGACAGCAGGATGTCATAATTTTCACGATCATCGCTCGATTTCCACGGGGTTTTTGCGGGAAAACTTGAATCAACCCATCCTATTACCGAAGCCAGAAATACCGAATTTAGAAGTCACTCTGACCGAAAGTAAACCCCCTAAACCTGATTTGGGTGAGGAGTTTCTGGAGGGGAGAGGATGAGAAGAAACAGCATTTATCTGATGGTATGGCTATGGTCTGTGGTGATATTGTGGGGTTGTAATGGGGCGATCGCCTCCCCAATCTCCGCCGAGCGAGTAACAGAAATTACTCAGCAATGGGAAAACAGTGTTCATGCTCTGGCGGATGTCAACTGTTCCACTTGTCATCAAGAGAGCCAAACGAAAACCTTGGTGGTGCGTCCTAACCAAGAAAGTTGCCAAAGTTGCCATCAGCAACAGGTGGATACATTTCTGCTCGGTAAACATGGTATTCGCACGGCTGAAGGACTGTCTCCTTTAACGCCAAAGATGGCGCACTTACCGATGAAAGCCTCTGCTCAGGAACAGTTCATGGGGTGCAATACCTGCCATGATGTCCATCAACCTGACACGTTTAAGGCTTCTGTAGACTCCTGTTTGCAATGCCATGATGATACTCATTCTCTCAATTATGGGGACTCGAAACATGGTTCTCTGTTTGCCGCATCGGTTAGACTGCCTCGCCCGAGTCCGGATCTGGTGACCTGTGCAACCTGTCATTTACCCCGCACAGTCAATGAAAATACCAATTCGGTGTTTGTGAATCACAATAACACTTACACTCTGCTTCCGCGCGATCGCATGGTGAAGGATGTTTGTATGAATTGTCACGGCTTGGAATATTCCTACAACAGCATCTTTGATGATGAGTTAATTGAGGGGAATTTTCACCATCGCCCTCAACAGGATTTAGACACTCTGAAGTTAGTTAGAGCATTTGAAAAAAAGCGAACTGCTTCAAACTCTGAATAAAAAATTTGTTCACCTAATCGAAAACTGACTATGCCTATCCTCACAACTTGGATACGTTCACTTAGATTGAAAACCATCAGCTTATTCGTTTTAGCGACAGCTATTTGTCTGACTGCTGTTTCTTGTGCTGGAGGAAACAGCAATAGTTCGACTCAAACCAGTGGTATTGATCCTGCTCTTGTGGTTGATTATATCCATACAGTAGCCGAATCCGATCGTACTGCCTACACCAGGCATGTGGTTAACCGGCTGAAAACATTAGAGGGACAAGAGAAATCCAATGGAGTCGTTCCCGCAGAAGCAACGGAAGCTTGGCAAGAAGCCGATGGTATTCCTTTACCCGCACAAATGTTCCGTTTAGGTGCAGAACTGGCTTCTGAACAAGGTGCATTCACGTATGGTTTAATTTCGCCTTGGTTTATTAATGACGCGCAAGCCCCCAGAGGGGAGTTTGAAGAGGTGGGGATGCAAAGCGTTATTGACAGCGGTGAACCCTATAAAGATTATCGGGAAATTGCCGGTCAACAATATTACTCTGCCATTTATCCTGATGTGGCGATCGCCGAAGCCTGCGTCACCTGTCACAACGATCATCCCATCCATAAAGAACGTTATCCCGATAAAATCTTTGAACTGGGAGATGTCATGGGCGGTGTCGTAATTAACTTACCCCTTGAAGGAACTTAATCCATTTCTTTTTTTAGGTTTGATTTAGGGAGGAATGCAACGTTTGTATTCTCTCCCTTAATTTCAATGTAGCTTATCCACAATGAAACCCAAGTTTTCCACCCTCATCCTCTTAACCGTAATTTGTGCTATTCTGCTCACCCCTTTTGTTTTCAGTCCTAACTATATCCCCGTCCTCCGCTTAAATGACTTTGATCTCTATTTAGCCTTTCAGAGCGAACTCTATAAGCAAATTACGGGATATTTATCCCTATCTTTTGTGCTACTAGAAATGGCGCTAACCCTCCGTAAACGAGGAAGAAGCTGGAAAGTAAAAATCAAGGTTCCGGGCAGTATTCAGCTCTGGAGAAGCCTACATATTTTTCTAGGCATTGCCTTAGTGGGCAGTACATTTATCCATACTATCGGGGTACGAGGTTTGAATTTTAATGCCATTTTCCTATGGGTCTTTTTCTTGGTCACCTTATCCGCTTTAGTCGGGGTGGTTGCTGAAACTGGAATTATAGAATCTTCCCAGCGTTATTTCCGATTTAGTTTATCTCCTACTCCTGGCAATACCGGCATTTCTAAAGGAGTTTTAATTCGCAATTTACGAGGAATTTGGCTAACTAGTCATATCATTTTAGTCAGCATGTTTTTAGTTATGCTAGTCTTTCATATCATCATTGCCTACTATTATCAATAATGCCGATTGAGACGATCAAACAAGTTATTTTGGGATTAGTATTGATGGCCGTATTTGCTTACTTCTTTCTGCTACCCAAATCTCCTGCGTTACTGCCCTCTAGTTTAACCGGTTTGCAGCAACTTAAAGCCAGTGTCCAAATTGCTGTTCCCTATCGTATTGCGCTCAATAATTCTTTACCTACAGTGATTGAATTTTATGCCGATTGGTGTACTACCTGTCAAGCTATGGCTCCTACAGTTTGGCAAATTGAAAAAGAGTATGAACATAAAATAAACTGGGTGATGATTAATATCGATCGCCCAGAATATACCCATCTTATTGAAGAATATAACGTGCAAGGTGTCCCTCAGTTTATTTTCTTCAATACTCAACAAGTTGTTCAGGAAATTCTAATTGGAAAAATTCCTTCATCTCTACTGGTTGAACAAGTTCGTTCATTACTAAATTTTGATGATACATCACCCAATCAGGAGCTGAGATAAACTTGACTAATCCATGGGATTAATGGGGAACATTTAAGGCTCCTGTGTGTCTTAACCAATCTTTTTGATCGTCAGTCAATCCTTGGGCATCCGTAAATGTTGCTCCCATGAATTCGCAGTTAATGAATTGAACATCTTTCCAAATCGTCCGTTCTAAATTGGCATCCTGGAAACTGGTTTCAACCAACTTGACTTCATCGAATAAAGCGGATTCTAGATCGGTAGACAAGAATGAACAGTGTTCTAAAACACTATTGGTAAAGGATGCATTGATACATTTAGCCCCTAAGATCTCTGTATCTTTCATCTCAAGAGATCGAAAATCAACTTCACACAAATTTGTAGATACAAGACTAGAATTATGTACCTTGCTCCTTAGAAAAATGGATCGATGTAAATTGGCTTTTTCTAAATTAGCATCTATCAAGAAACTGTCACTTAAATCTGCATTTTCTAAAATAGCCGAGCGCAAAACTGATTCAGTAAGATTACACTGTGTCAACTGAGAAGAAGTCAGATTAACTTGGGTTAAATTGGCAGAATTTAAATTAGCTTTCTGAGCTTTAATTTTTCTCAGATCTGACTTATAAAAATCAGCATCAACACCATTCAAGTGATCTAACGTTGCACCATAAAGTTTCGTATAACGAGCATCAATAGATCGGCAATTGGCACTGTTTAAACAAGCTCCATTGAGTTCAGCACGGAATAATTTAGCATACACTAAATTAGTTTCGGTCAAATTGGCTAACATCAAGTTGGCTTCAGAAAAGTTTGTCCCTTGACAAAAGGCTCTAGATAAATTTGCCCCCCGTAGATAGGCTTGACTAAAATCACCATCATCAAGGATACAACCCTCGAGATTAATCCGGCTTAATTCAGCCCTAACAAAAGATTCTCCGTCCTGGAGTTGGTTGATAACTTCTTCGGCTGTGAATAAACTCATAAAATTAAGGTAATAGATGACAAAACTTAACTTCTAGCTTATCGCTTAATTGCCCGTTTTTGCTACTTCTGTCATCCTGAATACAACCGGATCTTCTCAAACCAGTAAGGTAGACAATAAGAAAACCCTTTGATCATTCTTGAAACTGTTAAGATGAATACGCCTTTGATCCGGTTCTTTGGCTCGATCCAGTTTGCTGTTCCCCTTCTGGCTAGTATTGTTGCTATTTTAATCGGAGCGACAATTTATGAGTCTCAAGTTGGCTCGACTGTGGTACAACATCTGATTTATAAAAGTCCTTGGTTTGGGATCTTGATGTTCCTGCTGGCAGTCAATTTATTCATTTCGGCACTCACGCGCTATCCTTGGCGAGGCTTTCGTAAAGCGGGATTTGCTTTAACTCATATTGGACTGGTTTTGATTATTGTAGGCTCGGCGGGAGTTATTCACTTGAGTTTGGAGGGAATGCTACCGTTAAGAGAAGATCTAGCGGGCAATAATCAGATTCGGGTTGAGGGAGATTTATTAGAAGTGATGACTCCTGAAGGCGAAACTGAACAACGGGATATTTTTATCCGTCCTGATGGCTCTATTTCTCCTTCTTCAGTTCTGGGACTTTCTTTGTTAGGTTATTCGGAAAATACGGTGAAAACCGTTCGCTTTAAGGAGGGAGGAGCCACGGATAACGTGGCTTTGAAGGTGCGGTTAACCAGTGCGCGAATGTCACAAGAGGTGGAACAATGGTTAGGGTTTGCACCCCTACCTTATCGTAGGGTAAGTTTGGGGCCGGCTGAGTTGGTGCTGACGGTTGTGGAGAGTGAGGAAGCAGCGCAAGAGAAGGTTGCGACACTGGCTGATACTTCAGAGGGGAATTATTTTCAGGCGATCGCCACTTCATCCGGTAAACTTTATTATGCTACCCATTCCTCTCAAGGCTTCCAATCCGGTATTCTAAAACTGAATGAACCGATTGCACTGGGTTGGGCAGACTTTGAGATTACCCTAGAAGAGCAGCTAACCCATGCTGAGATTGACCGTCAAATTGTACCGGTTGGCGATCGCACCGTGCAAGGCACTCCCGCTATCCTAGTCAAAACAGAAACAGGAACCCAAACCTGGCTACCTTGGGGAGAACCTACCACTATTCCTGTACCCGATGGGGAAATTTTAGCAGCATTTACGCCTAAACTTTTTTCGCTTCCCTTTCAAGTGGCGTTGCAAGACTTTATTGTAGAGCGCAATGAAGGTTCTGATAGCGTCGCCATGTGGACAAGCAAAATCCAAATTCAAGACCCTCATCAGCATATTAGCAGCGATCGCACCGTTTGGATGAACCACCCCACTTGGTATCAGGGATGGAAAATCGCCCAAGCCTCCTGGAATCCTGGAGATTTACGCCAATCTACCCTACAAGTCAAACGAGAACCCCTGTGGATAACTCTGCTCACCTGGACAGGTTCTGCCCTTGTCGTTGCCGGCATTGGTACAATGTTCTATGGTAAGGCTATTCACAAAACACTCACCCGTTATCCCTCACCCGTCGTTAATTTAGGAGAAAATTAAGCAACTTTTATTGTATTTGTTTCTGTTCTACCTACACCGTTACTCTATCTACTGTTACTCTTGGGTTGTATGATGAATATCGATCTACTCTACCAACGACTGGGCATTACTGCTAATCAACTCCTAGAGTTTTGCCAAAATAACCAGATTATTGAATTAGCTTTGTTTGGCTCGATTTTGCGGGATGATTTTCAACCCAATAGTGATGTTGATATACTCGTTACCTTTGCGCCAAAAGCGAAAGTTAGCCTTTTACAGTTTATTGGCATGGAACAAGACCTAGAATCCCTACTTCACCGCAAAGTCGATCTGGTACAAAA
This sequence comes from Roseofilum sp. Guam, assembly GCF_017746735.1. NCBI lineage: Bacteria > Bacillati > Cyanobacteriota > Cyanophyceae > Desertifilales > Desertifilaceae > Roseofilum > Roseofilum sp. Guam. The sequence continues at coordinate 52,183 of NZ_JAGHZN010000002.1, forward strand.
GTCTGCTGTTGAGAAGGATTATAACTCCATTCGTCGTCGTGCTATTTTAGGAAATTATCAGGTGTTGCATGGAGCGCGATCTCTCATATCTTCATGATATTTATCGCTTTGCTAATCAGATTATTCAATTTGTTGAATCCTTGGATGAATTGAGTTTTGCTCAAGACAGTAAGACTCAGTTGGCTATACTCTATGCTCTGTCGATTATCGGAGAAGCAACGAAGAAACTCTCTCCAGAATTCCGGACTCAACATTCCACTATCCCATGGAAGCAAATCGCAGGGATGAGGGACAAGTTAGTCCATGATTATCGACAAGTTGATATTGATATTATTTGGGAAGTCACCCAAACGGATATTCCCGATATGATTGAAAAAATCAAACCTCTCTTGTCAGAGGAAATTTAAAAAGATAAGCATTGGGATATAATAAAATTGGCTTTAATTCCACAAGCTTTCGTCAACCTCCCTAAAAGCCTTCGTCTTTTCTAAAAACTCAGCCTCATCTGTTTCTGTCCAATTTCCAACAACCTGAGTTAACAACAAGCGATCGCGATCTGACAACAAAACTGTATCATCCTCCCTGCTCCCTAACTCATGTAAATCCTGAAGCAAAAACTTAATCATCTTTAATTTATCCTGCCTAGATAAATGATGCAGTTGTGGCAACAAGTTTGTAACGGTCATATCTAATTTCCAGACTAATACTCTATATCAAAACCTATAACAAATTTTTCGGCAGCATTGATTGCTTCTAGGATATCCCTTAAGTAATCTTTGATGGTACGGTTCATAGGTAAACCACTTCCTTGAGAATATTTTCCCCGATATCGGGTTTTAAACCATCTTTAGTAACCAGATCGACTTTTTTACCCAGTTTTTCACTCAGGTAATTTTCAAGTTGACAGTAAGCAATTAGACCACAACGAATGTCTAGTTGGAATTCAATCAGTAAATCAATATCGCTGGCTTCAGTTGCTTCACCTCGGACATACGAACCAAAAATTCCTAGCGTACTGATTTGGTATTGCTTTTGAATTTGAGGGAAGATTTCCCGGAGAGATTCAAAGATAGTGTCAGCAGTGAGAGCTGGAGTTTTATGGATACCGATCATGGATGAATTATAGAGATTATCTTGATTTTTATGCTCAATTATAGGTGAATTTTTATTTCGACTCCTACTTTATCACATAAAGGCTAACATCGTGGACTGAGAAGTATAGGGTAATAGCTAGATGTTACCAGTGAGCAGAACAATTCACCCCAGACAGTTACCACTAAGGAGTCAGGAATGTCTCAGGGCTTCCTACATCACCAGTCTGTAGCCTATACATAGTATGAATCCAATTAAATTTCTCATTGGTTTAACATTAGGTCTTCTCTTGTGCTTCTTTCCCGCATGGAAAGGGATAATCTCTAGTCCAGAAACGAGTTATGATTCTCTGAAAACTTTGGCGGTGCAACTGGATGGACGCAAAAAGCCTCTGGATACGGTTGCTAGAGAAACGGTTACTCAAATTCATGGAAGTTTGCACTATGAACCCTTAACGGGAGAAAAGCTAGATTATCTCAATACTTATCTTTCCCTATTATTCAATAACCGAGACTGGAACGAAGAACCATTTATTCTGTTGAGTTATCGCCCTTTGAAAACACAACTGGGATTCAATCCAGAAAAGAAATATTTTTCCTTTGTGGAATTGGTTTCTTCTCCCTTGGGTTCGTTTGTTTTGCAAGCCCATGAAGATCAAGCGCAGAATCTAGATTTGACGCGAGATCAACGGGAAGCGCTAACTTTAGAAGACCGTTTAGCGTTAATGTTAGAGACGGTTAGCAGTACCCAGTTACCGGTTGTTCCCCATCCGAGCGATCCGAAAGGCAAATGGTTGGGAATTACTCAGGCTTCTGAATATTATTCGCCGGAACAAGTCGAGACCTTGCAAACAACCTATGGCGAAATTAAACAAGCAGTACAAATGGATTTAACTTCGGATTTAAATGCCCAGGTTGCAACTTTGAAATCGCAACTGATAACATTAAGTCCCCAAGTCTATCCTTCTGGGGAAAAACTAACGCGGGAAGTTCGTTTTTATGGACTGCATTGGTTTACCCAAGCCTGGATTTTATACGGTTTAGGATTTCTGGTGATGTTGCTTACCTTGGCATGGGAAAAGTTACAAGCTTATTGGGTAGCATTAGGGTTATTTTGCAGTGGGTTAGCGGTGCATGGATATGGGTTTTGGGAGCGGATGCAAATTGCAGAACGCCCCCCAGTGACGAATATGTATGAGTCAGTGATTTGGGTGAGTTTGGGAATAGCGGCGATCGCCGTTACCTTTGAATTCCTGCATCGTGCGAAATATTACCTGTTAGCGGCTGCACCCTTGTCTGTCTTGTGTTTGGTATTGGGCGATCGCCTCCCGGCTGTCCTCGATCCCAGCATTAAACCCCTCGTTCCCGTCCTGCGCGATAACTTTTGGCTCAGTGTCCATGTGCCTACCATTACCCTTGGTTACGCCAGTTTTGCCCTTGCCTTTGGTTTTGGTCATTTGCTCCTGGGCGCTTACCTATTCAAGCCCACAGCCAAAGACTTTATCAACCGCCTCTCGCGCTGGAACTATTCCATCCTCCAAGTCGGCGTACTTTTCCTTACCACCGGCATTATCCTCGGTGGCATTTGGGCCCACTTTTCCTGGGGACGGTTTTGGGGATGGGACCCCAAAGAAACCTGGGCCTTAATCGCCCTCATGTGCTACATTGTGCCCCTACACGGTCGATTAGCCGGTTGGTTAGAGAGCTTTGGTATGGCGATCGCCAGTGTTGTCAGCTTTAATGCTATCCTCATGGCCTGGTATGGCGTGAATTTTGTCCTCGGAACCGGATTACACAGCTACGGGTTCAGTACCGGAGGCTCAGAACTGATTATCGGTAGCTTAATTGCCCTAGATCTCCTGTTTGTATTGGTCGTATTCCTGCGTCAACAGATGCTCAAAAACCAATCCCAATCTCCAGTCCTGTCCTAAAATCAACCCCCATCTACTATGGAACGTCGTTACTTTATCAGTTGGATGACCCTTAGCGCACTCGTCAGCCTCCTCCCCCCCACCCTCTCCAGTTGTCAGTCTGGAGAAACGCCCCCAACACCCTCCGGCAATGATACCCCTAAACTTGATACCTCCATGCGCGAAGACGGGTTTCAAGCCCTCGGTACAATCTCCCAACTCGAAGCCCAAGGAACCATTCTAGACCGACGCAACGCTCCCAAGCCCGTCCTCATCTTCCGCCATCAAGAAACCCAAGCCATCACTGCCCTCAATCCTATGTGTACCCATCAAGGTTGCACCGTAGAACTGTTGGCTGATGAAAACGTATTTGACTGTCCCTGTCACAGTTCCCAATTTGACTTAGATGGCGCAGTTTTAGCTTCTCCTGCGGAAAAACCCTTACCCCTGTTTGAAGTGAAACAGGAAGGGGACTTAATTTTAGTCAAAGCTCAGTAGATATAGCCCTAGTTTTCTGAGAACATCAAAGACAGCGGTTTTCCCAGAACCATTTGCACCCAGAAACGGACTAAAGCTATCTACGGTGAGTTCAAAGTTAACTAGACATCTAAAATTGTTGACGTAAATTCTTTTCAGCATAATATCATTTCTGTATGATGTGGCACTGAACAGGGGTTTGTATTAATGAAGTCTCTGAGCAGGTTTTAGAAGACTGGAATGCCCCTTATGGTTCAGGCAAACGGCTGTTTTCCAAGAGTTGACGGAGTTCAGGTATGCTAGTCTCAATTACATTCCAGAGGATTTTGAGATCCACCTCTTTGTACTCGTCGATAATTCGATTTCTCATTCCTCGGATCGCATCAATGGGGACTTCTGGGTTAGCCGCAACATAAGCCGGGGATAAACGATTGACGATTTCGCCGAGGATAGCGATTTGATACAGTACAGAGGATTGGGTTTTCGGATCGCCTTCAAATTGAACCCGATCGAACCCCTGGCTAAATTCCAGGATCTTAGTACAGGCAGTGATAGCATCAAGGAGATATTCGCGATCGCGCAGCGAAACGGAGTTTTATCGCGGCTCATTGGCAGTAGATAGTGTAGGTATGACTGAGAATGTTTTGGCGGCGGATGGGATTATGGCTGTTTTCGATCGCGTTGCGGGTTACCAAGTCGATGGGGCGATCGCCAAACAGTTGGCTCAGTTGTGCTTCAATAATATCCAGGTCAAAAAAAGTAATTTTCGCCATCTCAGAAAATTGAACGAGTAAATCAATGTCGCTATCGGGGCGAAAGTCATCGCGCAGGACAGAACCAAACAGAGCCAGCTCGACAATTTTCCAGCGATCGCACAATTGATTGAGTTGAGTGCGATCGATGTGCAAGTCAGGGCGCAGGGGAATAGTGTTAGAGACAAAAGTAGACATGATCGTTAATTGTAGCGACTTTTTAATTTTTAATTTTTAATTTTTAATTGATTTACCATAGGAGCTGGTGGGCTGGGTTAGACCATGAGCAAGAGTAGCCGGATTACACTGCCATTCATCACGGGTGCAGCAAATGTGGGGTTGGGGGTTTGTATTAATGAAGTCTCTGAGCAGGTTTTAGAAGACTGGAATCCTCCCACGCTGTTGGTGATTGGGATTGCGGTATTGTTTGGGGTGTTGCCTTTTGTGGCCAATGCGGTGTCGGAGCGATCGGAAGAGGATGCGCGTACCCGTTGGGTGTGGGTTGCGGGGTTATCGATAACCGGGTTTGCGGTTGCTTCCCTGTGGATGCTGACGCAATGGATAGCGCTACCGGAGAAGGTAACGGAATTTCTGGGATATGCGGCCGGGGTGCTGTTTGTGTTTGGCGTGCTGTTTCCGCCGATCGCGTTGCTGCTGCTGGCTTTGCGCCAGCACGAATATCGTGAAGGGGAGGTGACCCTGGAGGAGTTGAATGAAGTCGTTTATTTCCAAATGTTGGAGAATGAACAGATTGAAGGGAATGAGGGACTGTTAGAATTAGCGCGAATTGCCCTATTTTTGGATCTAATTCCGGTGGCTTATCCACAGGGAATTGAGAGCCAAGGGACAGAGGGAGAGGAAACACAAGCGGCCTTATTAGAAGCCTATGTGCAGCGCCAGTTAACCAAGTCAAAAACCAGGGGCACAGGGAAATATACCCCAGAGCAAACGCGCCATTATCTTACCTGGTTGGCTTGGAGTTTGAAGCAGCAGAACCAGACCGATTTTTATATTGAAGACATGCAGCCTAGTTTGTTCGCCACCCAGGGAGAACGTTTTGTTTATGAAATAATTGTGGGGCTAATTTTGGGTCTAATTCTGGGACTAACCGGGGGGCTAATCGGGGGGCTAATCGAGGGACTAACCGGGGGACTACTTTGGGTTCTAATTGGGGGACTAATAGGGGGGCTAACTTTTGCTCTAATTTGGGTTATCAGTAAGATTATGGGTGCTATAGAATGTCCATATATTATATTAGAAGATCCAATAAGATTTTCGCGCCAAAAAATAAATAATAATCTTATTTCCTCCTTAATGATAGCACTAATATCAGGAATGATCTGGGATGTGTCGATCCTAATAGCCTCGTTAATTTCTGGGGTAACTACATATAAGAGTATGGGGCTGATTTGGGCACCCATTCTAGGGCTGATTTGGGCTATTATTCGGGGTATAAGTTCTGATTTTGTCTACCGATCAAAACCCAATCAAGGTATTCTAGAATCAGGTAAAAAAGCTGTGATTTTATTTCCGATTACGCTCCCCGCAACGATGCTGATGTTTGTTTTTTCTTACTTGGGTACTGGAGTATCAATAAACTTAACTGATGTCCTGATTGGAGGTTTAGGAATGAGTACATTTATAAGTCTCTACTTTGGGGGAGCAGCTTGCATTCAACATTTGCTCTTGCGGGTGATGCTGTGGCAAAAGGGAGTCATTCCCTGGAATTATAGCCGGTTTCTCACCTATGCAGCAGAGCTACGACTGTTAAACCAAGTGGGAGGAAGATATCGATTTCTGCATGATAAACTGCGCGAACATTTTGTGGGCAGTGAACCTGTTCTGGAACCGCTCTCCATAGAATGAATTTGCAATTCGGCGAATAATTGCATTACCAGGTGATTTTGTTGCGTTCCCACAAGGTCAGTTATATGTTAACGATACTCCGGTAGGATGGCCCATAGAAAAATCGGTGATGGCAGAAAACCCGGAGTACGATAACCTAGGGGCAGCCTGGTCTTTAGTGGAGCAAGATCAATTTCGCGGAGTGGTGTTTTTCCATCTTTATCCGTTTAGTCGCATGGGAGGGATCAATTAACAATTATATTCTCGCTAAGTAGTGTCTCCGTGTCAATCATCTTAAACCCCATCATGGTTATCCCAGAACTCGAACAACAACTCTTACAGCTTTCGCTTAACGATAAACTGTATATTATCCAACTGCTCGCCCAAAGCCTTACAGCACCTAATCATAAAACCTACCCAGATGAACCCAGTAAACTCTCAGCATTTTTCCGCCAATCCCCTCTAACCGAATTAAGCGACGAGTTGGACTTTAGCCGCGATCGCAGCCTACCCCGCGATACCTTTACCCTATGACTTATCTCCTTGATACTTGCCTGATTTCTGAACTTGTTGCTAAACACCCAAATCAACAGGTTCTAGATTGGCTAGATGCCCAATTCCCAGAAACACTTTACATCAGCACTATTACCATTGGCGAAATTGCTAAAGGAATCAGTAAAATTACTTCCTCTAAGCGAAAAGAATCTTTAACGAAATGGCTAAATGAAAGCCTACCCAGTCGTTTTCAAAACAGAATCTTAAGTATAGATTTTTCAACAATGGTATTGTGGGGAAACTTAGTAGGACAATTAGAACAGAATGGGCGACCTATACCTGCTATGGATTCTCTGATTGCAGCGATCGCAATTCATAATTCTCTATCACTTGTCACCCGCAATGAAAAAGACTTTGCCGGGACAGGGGTTATCATTATTAATCCTTGGTCTTTTTAACCGGACTTGATATAGCAGAGAAAGAGTCGGTTAGGACTCCGGTTCAATACTGAAACCTGGCTACCATAACCTATTCCCTATTCCCCATTCCCTATTCCCTAGCGCGCAGCGCTATATAACCAGCTTCAGGATTATCCCAGAATTTCCTCAACTGAAAACTGGATATCGGGAAACAATTGCACCGCAACTTCTCCTTCTTCTAAGCGTTGCACCTGCTGATAGCCTTCTAGAGTCGGTTGTCGATAGACTTCTAAACACCGTTCGGGAATATTCAGCAGCCAAACTTCCGGAATTTGGGCTTGTGCATACAGGGGAATTTTGATGTCGCGATCGCCCCGAAGCGTTGTATCCGCCACCTCTACCAGTAAAAAAATATTCTCCGGTTGCGGATGTCCCCCCTGATAAAAATCAGCACGGGGATGCGCCAGGCATAAATCTGGTTCTGGCTCAGAAGTGTTATCTAACATGACTGGATCTTGTACTCTCACCAATACTCGTTTGCCGAATTGCAATATAAATAACTGAGTCAGGCGAGTGACATAAGAGGCATGAATTGGGCCAATAGGTGACATTTGAATAATTTCTCCTCGGATTAGTTCTGTACGATCGCCTTCAGACAGAATCCCAGTCGTGCCCATCCTATGGTACTCTTCCACCGTAAACAACCGCTTCAATAAGACTGACATCGCTCCCTCCTAAACCTCAATCTCAGGCTAAATTCAATTTTACTGGGGATAGGGAGATGGAGAGATGGAGAGATCGGGCATTACCAGCCACGGCACGATAAAATAGTCAACCATAGGTGATTTAGAACTTCGTGATGACCTCAACTCCCTTTTCATCTTCAACCTCAAGCACTACCCTAGAAACGGTTACCCTGAAGCCCAGTTACCGGATACCCTTAGTGCTGGTGCTATTGGCGATTCCTCTAGCAGCCGTGCAAATTGGATTAAGTGTGGCGATCGCCCTCTTTGGGTTATTCTTAACCATACAAACCACCACTATCCGGCTCACCTTTACCCCAACGGCTCTTGAGGTTTACCGTTCAGGTAAAAAGTTTCGTCAATTTCCTTACCAAGAATGGCAAAATTGGATAATCCTCTGGGAAAAATTCCCCGTCTGGTTTTATTTCAAAGAAGTTAACAGTATCCATTCTCTGCCCATTATCTTTGAATATTCAACCTTCAAGCGTTGTCTGGAAGAACGTTGTCCCCGTTCTCGTTAATACCTGTAGAACTGATGAATAACTGATGAATACCGATCCATTGAATCCTTGGGACTCCAACCCCGAAACCCCTTCAACTCCCGTTCCTGAATCTGACGTTCCTCAACCCTCAGCCTCTCAAGAGACGGGGGAAAATGGCGATCACCATGGCGATCGGAAAACAGAAGATGAAACCATAGAAAATCAAAATAGTGAAACGGGAGATAGCTTACTTCCACTTCAGCTTGATACCAAAACCCCCGATCATCCCGAACCCCGTGAAGAAAGGGCAGCTACAGACGGAGGACTAGATCGGGAGGAAGGAGTGGAGGAACAAGACTCGGAACCTCCCAGGGATGAAGAAGTGGATGAATGGCAAGCGCGGATTGAGGATCTACGGTTTACCGAGCAAGCGCTGCAAAACCAGGTGGAGGAACTGCGACAGGAAGTCGAAACCCTGCAAGAGCAACTGACAGCCCAGCAATCAGCCATGGGACAATTGGTACAAGCAGGTTTAAGTGAGCTAGAACATCGCAAACATAAGCTAGAAGTTACGATCGAAAAACTGGAAAGACGTGCAGAGCGCATCCGTGCGGAAATGCGGACAAGCTTTGCGGGTGTTTCCCAGGATCTCGCTATCCGCGTTCAAGGCTTTAAGGATTATTTGGTCGGTAGCTTGCAGGATTTGGCCAGTGCGGCGGAAAATATAGAGTTAGGGGCAGATGCTCGCGAACCCGTCGCTCCAGTGGAAGTGCCGATCATGCGTTCCCGTCGAGAACCAGAACGCCCCCCAGAATTAGAAAATCCCCAATTTACCAAATCCAAGTTTGGCGATCAAGTGCGCCAAATTCGCCATCTATTGGATCAGTATCGCACCCGTCCCGATTATTATGGCCCAGCTTGGCAATTGCGGCGCACGTTTGAACCCATCCATGCAGAACGGGTATCCCAATGGTTCTTTACCCAAGGGGGACGGGGTGCAGTGCGTACCATGGGATCTCGCCTACAAAATATTTTGGTATCCTCGGCAGTAATTTCAGTCGTCTATAGTTTATATGGCGATCGCCTCAGACCGTTGATTTTAGTCAATACTCCAGAGCGCTTGGGCGAATGGCGACGGGGTTTACAAGATTGTTTGGGTATCTCTCGCATGGATTTTAGCTCGGACAGAGGGATTACTATGTTTGAAGCACCTGAACCCTTAGCCGTAAAAGCAGACCGAATTACCCAACAGAAGCAACTACCTCTCATTATTATTGATGAGTCTGAGGATAAGGTGAGTGTGTCCATGTTGCAGTTTCCCCTATGGTTGGCGTTTGCACCGAATCCAGAAGCACCCCCGATGATTGATAATTGGTAAGGTTTCCCTGTTCCCTTCGACTCCGCTCAGGGAACAGTGGGATGAGAACGTTAGATAAAGTAGATCGAGAAAGAGGTGAAGGTATGCAAGGGGCGATCGCCGTTGGTGTCTTGATTGGGGCTTATTTATTGGGTTCTATTCCGACAGGATATTGGTTAACCAAAGCACTCAAAGGCATTGATATTCGCGAGTCGGGTTCGGGTTCCACCGGTGCAACCAATGTGTTGCGAACAGTAGGCAAAGGTGCGGCGTTAACGGTGCTATTGGTGGACGTTCTTAAAGGAGTAGCAGCTATTTTTCTGGTGCGCTTTGCCTATCAATGGGGTTGGCTCACTTCGACTCCGCTCACTTCGACTTCGCTCAGTGAGCATTTCCAAGATGGGATAGTGGTGTTAGCCGGATTTTTAGCCCTGTTTGGCCATAGTTTATCGGTTTGGTTAATTTGGAATCAACCCGAAGGAAAATCCTTGAATAAAGGAGGAAAATCGGCCGCCACCAGTTTAGGGGTATTGTTAGCTTTATATTGGCCGGTGGGTTTGCTCACCTTTGCCGTATTTGGCAGCGTCATCGGCATTACCCGAATTGTATCACTCGGCTCGATGAGTGCGGCGATCGCCGTTTCTGCTCTCATGGCAGCCTTCCATCAACCCCTAGCCTACGAGATCTTTGGCATTATCGGCGGCTTATACGTCATTTGGCGACACCGCAGCAATATCGAACGCCTCCTAGCCGGAACCGAACCCAAAATTGGCACTTCGGCTCCGCTCAGTGACTCCCAAATTAACCCCAAAGTCTCCGAACCCTCCAACTAACCCCATTTTTAATGATTAATTGAAAACCATGGATTTTGCCTTTATTATCGACCCCATTCACCGCCTCGATCCTTGCCATGATACCAGTGTGGCGATGATGGAAGCCGCTCAAAAACTAGGCCATCAGGTTTGGATTACTGAAGCTCAAGACTTAGAAGTCAGATCCGGTAAAGCTTGGGCAAAACTGTCTCCGCTTCACTTAACCCCAGTCGAATTAAAAGAAGACCATTGGGTAGCTACCCATCCCTGGTTTCAAGTCGAAAACCCAGTTATTCGCCCCCTAGAAGAGATGGATGCGGTGTTTATGCGCACCGATCCACCGGTGACGATTTCCTATTTATATGCCACCTATATTTTAGATTATGTTGACCCGCAAAAAACTCTGGTGTTGAATAATCCCAAAGCCTTGCGCAATGCCAATGAAAAAATGTATGCGCTCCAGTTTCCCCAATTGATCCCCGAAACCCAGGTAACAGCAGATAAAACCACCATTCGCGAGTTTGTCCAAACTCACGGAAAAGCAATCATGAAACCCCTGGGAGGCAAAGCGGGGGAGGGAATTCTGATATTGGAGCCTGGCGATCGCAATTTCAACTCCCTCATTGAACTCAGTACCCAAAACGGGACATTACCGGTGATGGTACAGCAATTTTTACCCGCAGCCAAGGACGGAGATAAACGAATTATTCTCCTCAATGGAGAGCCAATTGGTGCAGTCAATCGGGTGTCCAGAACTGAAGAATTCCGCAACAATATGGCCGTTGGTGGAGATGTAGAAAAAACAGAAATCACCGACCGAGAACAAGAGATTTGTTCCCAATTAGCCCCAATTTTACAGAAAAATGCCCTCTATTTTGTTGGCTTAGATGTCATTGGTGGCTATTTGACGGAAATTAATGTCACCAGTCCCACCGGTATTCGCGAAATTGACCGCTTAAATGACGTGCGCTTAGGAGAAGAAGTGATTGCTTGGTTAAGCGATTATGTGAAGTTTAGTTTATAACGATTAAAACAACAGTTTGTCGATTACCCAAATTTTAAAAGTGACGCAACAGAAAATGCAAGAATATCTAGACAATGGTACTCGTTTAGCCTGGCTTATTATTCCTTCATCGCGGAAAGTGGCAGTTTATTGTCTGAATCAAGAGATTGAAGTGTGAGAGTTTCCAGGTTGGGTGTCTGGAGAGTCCATTTTACCGGGATTTATATTCAAGCTGGAATCAATTTGGCAAACGAAAATTTTTGTGATGAATGAAATAGCTTGGGATCTGACGATCCAGACTAAACGCCTTATCCTACGTCCTCAAAAACCTAAGGACTATCAATCTTGGTATGTTGCGTTATCAGAACGACTGCCTCAGCAGTACCCATATGACGAAGGACAGATTAATTTAGATGACTATGAAGCTAACCGTTTTGCCGATATATGTAATAGCCATCAGGAACAAGCTTTCAATGATTACGCATATATTTGGGGCGTATTTTGTCGGCAAACGAATCAACATCTGGGTAACCTTGACTTATCTACTATTCAACGAGAGGAAAAACAGTGGGCTAACTTGGGCTACAGTATCCATAATCAACACTGGGGACAAGGATTTGGGAAAGAATCTGTAAGAGCCGCCGTTATTGCTGGGTTTGAGCAGCTTGGGTATCATCGTATCGAGGCCGCTATCAATCTTGATAATTATCCTTCGATTGCACTCGTTGAAAGTATTGGCTTGCAGAAGGAGTGTATTCGTTATGGCTTTTATTACGAAAACGATCAATGGGTCGATCATGTAATTTATGTAGCATTCCCTAGGGATTTCGGGCTGGATGAAAAGCCACCAACCTCCTGATGAAACAGTAGATTGCGCCAGTCTAACGCTCAATAAAAACGTATTATACTTAACTAAATATTGTTTAAAAGCTATATCAAACGATGGCTTATGCTCAATCAAAGCTTTTGTCCATTTCTAGCGTCTTTATTGCTTAGGAAAAACTGCTATATAACCTATCCTAAAATAAATCCTAAACCCAATAAAAATCCACTAATAAAGTGAAAGTTAACGGCGATAAACTTACAGTTTTTTACTTGTTCCGGTTGGTCATGATACATCAGAACATGGTAGCATAGTTGCACCGCAACAGGGATACTGAGGAAACTTAAGGCTGTCCATTGGGGGAAATAGCCTTCAATAGTGAAAAGGGTGATCGCCGCAAAAACAGCTACACAAGCAGTCAAAAGCAGTTGAGCGCCTTTTGTTGTGCCAATACGGACAATGGGAGAGCGTTTTCCAGCGGCGATATCATCTTCCACTTGATGGAAATGGGAGCACAGTAAAATAATACTGGTGGTAAGGCCAATAATAATGGATGCCTTCAGGCTAGTAGTTGACCAAGTGGGGTTTTGGGAGTAGTATGCAGCAGAAACAGCTAAGGGACCAAACGTAATGAAACAGATGATTTCTCCTAAACCTAAATAACCCAAACGAAAGGGTGGACCTTGATAGGTATAGCCCAGAAAAACTGCTAAGGCAATCAGTTCTAGAATCATCGGACTATGTTGCCACCAGGCAATCAAGATCAATTCTAGAGCAGCGATCGCTAAGAGTCCATTGGCAATCCAAAAAACTAAGGTTTTATTGCCAGTTAAATTAACAACAGAATGGTGTTTATTAACGTCGATTCCCGTTTCAGAGTCAAATACATCATTAGTTAAATTCAGCCAGGCTATAATGAGGATAGCTGCCGTAATGAAAGTGCTAAAAATTGCCCAATTGAAGCTTTCTGTTTCCGCAAAAGCAACGGCACTGCCTACTCCAATGGGAATGACCGCAACACTATACATGGGTGGCTTAATGGCGGCTAACCATAGCTTTTTTCGCGAAATAGGAAGGGTGGGCGTAGTCATGGAAAAGCTTCAATATTGAGAAGTAATTAGTTTATAGAGTTTACCTTAAAAGGGTTTTGTCCTGGTAATCGGTACAGCGATCATATTGCCTCTAGTGTAAGCTGAGGCGATCGGTACATCAATGATAACCAATGGTTTTCCTTACGAATAACTTAAGTCCCTAATGGTTCTCAACGACCGGAAATTGTGTATTCTTATTAAAAAGCTTTCCAGAGCATAGCCCATTCCCCTGACCCCCTAAGCCCTGTCGATGTTACAAGCCTGCATCCTAATCACCCTATTATTCGGATTTTTCGGAATTATCCTGAAAAAGAACCTTGTCATGAAGATCATCTCTATGGACGTGATGAGTACCGGAGTGATCGCCTATTATATCTTCATTGCCTCACGAGAAGGGCTGTTTACCCCCATTCTCGATCCCACCAAAACTGTTGAATATGCCGATCCTGTGCCACAAGCAGTGATTTTAACGGCGATTGTGATTGGCTTTTCGATTCAAGCGCTAATGCTTGTGGGAGTGATGAAGCTGGCAAAAGATAACCCCACATTAGAAACTAAGGCGATCGAGAAAAACTATACACCATGACCTTTTTAACTATCGCCTGGCTTGCACTTCCCTTTATTGTTGGATTAGGGATTTACCTCCTACCGAGGCTTGATTGGGTTCTAGCCTTTGGGGTAACTCTAGTCTCCCTTGCCTATGCCACATTTGTATTTCGGCAACCTGAACCCATTCCCCTGGAACTCCTGGATAGTTTCGGGGTGACCCTGATCGCCGATCACCAGACTGGCTTCTTTGTTTTAACCAATGCTTTGGTCTGTATGGCAGTGTTGCTTTACGGTTGGAGAAGCAACAAAAGTTACTTTTTCTATACTCAGCTCATTATCTTACAGGGTAGTGTAAATTCAGCCTTCATCTGTGCAGACTGGATTACTTTATATGTTGCCTTAGAAGTTATTAGCATCGCCTCGTTTCTGCTGATTACTTATCCGAGAAGCGATCGCTCCATCTGGGTAGGGCTACGCTATCTATTTGTTAGCAATGTGGCTATGCTCTTCTATCTTGTGGGCGCAATCCTAGTTTATCAAGCCAACAACTCTTTTGCGTTCATTGGCCTAACCAATGCTCCCACCGAAGCCATTGCCTTAATTTTCCTCGGACTGCTTGCCAAAGGGGGGATTTTTATCTCCGGACTCTGGTTACCCCTGACGCACTCGGAATCCGAAACCCCCGTTTCTGCCATGCTCTCAGGGGTCGTGGTGAAAGCTGGCGTTTTTCCCCTCGTACGCTGTGCCCTAATGTTAGACGACATTGAACCCATCGTACGCTTCTTTGGCGTGGGCACTGCCGTATTGGGAGTCGGCTATGCCGTGTTTGAAAAAGACATCAAACGGATGTTAGCTTTTCACACCATTTCCCAATTAGGCTTTATCCTCGCAGCCCCGGAAGTCGGAGGATTCTATGCCCTCACCCACGGATTGGTGAAATCGGCCCTTTTCCTAATCGGAGGGAATTTACCAAGTCGTAACCTAAAAGAATTGAAACATAAACCCATTCCCAATCGTATGTGGATTGCCCTAACCTTGGCCAGTTTTTCCATCTCCGGTTTTCCCCTACTTGCTGGTTTTGGTGCGAAAGTCCTGACGATGAAAACCCTAATGCCTTGGCAAGTCATTGGCATGAATATTGCTGCCTTGGGAACTTCTATTTCCTTTGCCAAACTCATCTTTCTACCCCATGAAGCGGCAAAAGAAGGGGATAAAAAGCAATCGATTGGCTTTTGGTTAGCTGTCGTAGTCTTGATTGGAGGACTGGTGGGAGCCAACGTAGTCTATTATCAAGCCTATACCCTAGCCAATATTGTTAAACCTCTGGTGACGATCGCCCTCGGTTGGGTCGCCTACTTTCTCATCTTCCGCAACGCAACGGTCAAACTGCCCCGAATGCTGGAACAGTTCGATCATCTGATGGGGATGATGAGTTTAATGTTGTTGCTGCTGTTCTGGATGGTGTGGGCATGATTGGATATCTGGATCTGATACTACGATTGACCATCTGGTTTTTACTCACCTCCGATCTGAGCCTAGCCAATATTGTTATTGGCGTAGCCGTAGCCTTTCTCCTACCGAGATCGGTTACTGCTCCAGCAGTCCTCAAAGATTGGTTACACGCTCTTTGGGAGATTGCAGTCGCCATTCCTCAAGCTTATATAGAAGCGATCGAGTTGATGGTTCGTCCCCATCAGGAAGAAGAAACCACCCTGGAGCAAGTTAAACCCAACCGGACTCCCGGATTGATCTTTTTAGATATTTTCGTAATTACCTTTACCCCCAAAACCATCGTGGTGAAGTATCACGCTAGGGGGTCGTATGAAGTTCATTGGGTGAGACGAAGAAGGCGGGGACGCACAGAGACAAACGCTCCCTGAGCGGAGTCGAAGGAAGCACAGACACGGAGATCGGGAGACTTAGAGATATGGGGATGGAGACTTTTAAAAGATGACTGTAATTTTGGTTTTGATGATTTTTGCGCTATTAATTCCCATGTATGAGGCTTGTCAAGATAGTGATATTTGGCAGAAAATGTTGGCCTTTGCCAGCATTGCGACCAAAACTTCAATGATGATTTTAATTGTCTCGGTGTTACGCGATGATTTAATGCTGGGTGTGGTTGGCATCATTATCTTAAGTGTAGGGAATGCAGCATTAATGTTGTTAGCTCATGTAATTAAACGAGTGGGGGAGGGATGATTACAACCTTGAGTTATATCTGTATGGGAGTGGGGATCGTGTTCTGGTTTTGGGGAACCTTTCCTTTAATTGGCGATCGCTCCGTTCTCTTTAAACTCCATAGTCTCTCTGTCGCTGATACCCTCGGTTCCATGAGTATGATTATTGGTTTACTCCTGCAAATTCCCAGAGAATGGCCCTTACTGGTATTGGGTATTATTTCTCTCGCCATTTGGAATACCGTTTTGGGATATGTCTTAGCCTATTGTTCTAGTGGGGGGAATGATGACGAGTGATATTTAATCATGGCCCTCTTGCCTTTTATGGTTATTTTCCACCCTGGCAGATAAGGTATTATACGTAACGTTGTAATGTATCCGTACCGGTGACATTATTAGAAACCAAGGAGATTGGGAAAAACTCACACCATGACCATCCTCACAATCGCTTGGCTTCTCCTCCCTTTGATTGTTGGCTTAGGAATTTATCTCCTACCAAGGCTCGATTGGTTTCTGGCCTTTGGGACGACCCTAGTCTCGTTTGCCTATGCGACCTTCGTATTTCAGCAACCCGAACCCATTGTCCTGGAATTGCTCGATAATTTCGGAGTTACCCTGATCGCCGATGAACAGAGTGCCTTCTTTATCTTAACTAATGCTTTTGTCTGTGTGGCAGTGCTGCTCTACTGTTGGCGGAGTAGCAAAAGCGCCTTCTTTTATACTCAGCTTGTGGTTTTACAGGGCAGTATCAACTCAGTCTTTGTCTGTGCTGACTGGCTGAGTATCTATGTCGGCATAGAAGTGATGACCATCGCCGCATTTCTGCTGATTTCCTATCCAAGAAGCGATCGCGCCATCTGGATAGGACTGCGGTATCTATTGCTTAGTAATACCGTTATGCTCTTGTACTTAGTGGGAGCCATCCTCGTCTATAAAGCAAACAACTCCTTCGCTTTAACCGGTTTAATCAATGCTCCCGCCGAAGCCATTGCCCTGATCTTCCTCGCACTTCTAGCCAAAGGCGGTATCTTTGTCCCCGGATTCTGGTTACCCCTGACACACTCAGAATCAGAAACCCCTGTTTCTGCCATCCTCTCAGGAGTCGTCGTCAAAACTGCAGCCTTTCCCCTAGTGCGCTGCGCCCTGACTTTAGAAGCAATTGACCCCATCATACGCTTCTTTGGCGTAGCTACTGCCCTATTAGGTGTAGGGTATGCCCTATTTGAAAAAGACATCAAACGCATGTTAGCCTTGAGTACAATTTCCCAATTGGGCTTTGTCCTTGTAGCCCCGGAAGTGGGAGGATTATATGCTCTTACCCACGGACTGGCCAAATCTGCCCTATTCCTAATTGGGGGTAACTTACCCAGTCGTAACCTAAAAGAATTGCAACAAAAACCCATGGCCAATTCCCTGTGGATCGCCCTCAACTTGGCAAGTTTATCTATCTGTGGTTGTCCCCTACTTGCCGGTTTTGGCGCTAAAGTCCTAACCCTGAAAAACCTGATCCCTTGGCAAATGCTGGGCATGAGTTTCGCTGCCGTGGGCACAGCAACCGTCTATGGACAATTCATGTTTTTGCCCCATGAAAGGTCAGAAGAGGACACTCAAAAGCTATCCATCGGTTTCTGGTTGGCAGTGGTCATTTTAATCAGTGGACTCATCGGCGCAAACGCCTTTAATTATCATACCTATACCCTGGCAAACATAGCCAAACCCCTCGTCACGATCGCCTTGGGTTGGCTTGCCTACTTCATCATCTTTCGCAACTCAACCGTTAAACTCCCTCAGACACTCGAAACGCTTGACCATCTGATTGGCATGATGAATTTAATGTTGTTGTTTCTATTCTGGATGGTTTGGCAATGATTGTTGTATTGGAGTGCCATAATCTCTCTATTACCGATAGGATATGTTTTAGCCTCTTGTTCCAGTGGGGGAAATAATGACGACTGATATCTCTCTATTATTAATTGTTGCCCTATTGCCATTAGCCGCAGGTCTAGTGGTTCTGCAAAAAAATCCCTACCATGCGCTAGTTATTCGGGGGATCTTGGGAGCTGTAGCAGCACTGGTATATGCCGTGTTAGGTGGGGCAGATGTGGCCTTAACAGAAGCTCTAGTGGGGACAATGTTAGCCATTACTTTATATGCGGTAGCCGTGCGATCGTCTTTGGTGATGCGTCTGGGCACCATTTCTGAAGACATGGAGCAGGAAAATCCCCAATTTGAAGCCTTAATTAACAGCTTACAGAAAACCTTAGATAAATATCATATGCGCCTCGATCTGGTTCCCTATAGTGATGATGCCAGTCTACATCAGGCGCTGATGGATAAGGAAATTCACGCCACTTGTATTTCCTCTTCAGCCAGTCAAGAGACAAAACCCTACCATACAACCATTCGGGTAGAGCGACTTTATAAGATTATGCAGACTGAGTTACCCAGTGAAGTAACCAGTTTATCGATGAAAAATCATGTGTAGGGTTAGGCAAAAGACAAACAAGGGGCCCCTTGCCCAATTAGTGACAAAGCTCAAGAGAAATAGCGATCAGTGGAGGAAAAACAGCAGATGAAATGGCTTTATTTGGTAGCAGGCATTATCTTTTTAGTCAAAATGTTAGTGATGCAAGATCCCACATTCGAGGGGGGCGAGATTTCGATTGTCGAGTCTGTGGTTGCAGATAGTGGCATCCCCAACGCTGTTTCCGGGATTATCTTTAGAAATCGGATCTACGATACGATATTTGAAGTAGTGGTGTTTACGATCGCCATTATGGGCGCAAAATTCTTATTAGCCAATGAGCAACCCTCAGCCATAGTTCGCCAGTTTACCGACCAACCTTCCATCGTTTTAGCTCGTTTAGGTGCAACTATATCCGCTTTGGTTTGTATCGAGTTAGCCATCCGAGGCCATCTGAGTCCAGGAGGCGGATTTGCTGCCGGTGTCGCTGGTGGAACGGCGATCGGTTTAATTGCCATTACCTCCCCTTCCGAACGGATGGAAGAGATTTATGAACGTTGGAGAGCATCCACCTGGGAAAAGATTTCCGTTTTAGTCTTTATTGTGTTAGCAGCGATCACATTAGTCGGCCTACAACTTCCCCAAGGAGAGTTAGGTACACTCCTAAGCGGTGGCATGATTCCAGTTCTGAATATCTTAGTTGCCCTAAAAGTGGCTTTAGGCTCATGGGCAGTCATTCTAGTCTTTATCCGCTATCGGGGTCTCCTTTAGGGCGATCGCTTGACTGTCTATGAATTCTACAGTTCACGGATTGGATTATGTATTAACTTGGAATTGTAAGTACATGATAAGAAAACCAGATTGGGTATGATGAAAGTTGAACCCAAATTTTTTCTATGCTCTAACGATCATGAATGTCAATCTAAGCGCAAGCTCTCAAGAGCTATTACTTAAAGCCGCAGCAGAAAAGCAAATATCCCTAGAAGAATTGGCTTCAGAACTTTTAAATGAAGCGATTCAGAATTACCTCTCTGGAAGTGTTAAGAGCAATCACTTACCCTTGATGCCAGAACAACCCTATGCCTACTATGCTGATCCAGAAGAACCCGCTATCCCTTTAGAAGACTGGAATATAGAGAATGAAGATCGAGGGATTTCATGATAATTTTGGACACTCATATTTTAGTTTGGTGGATACAAAATGATCCTCAATTAACTTCCGATCGCCGTGAAGTTCTTGAACAGAAAAGAAGCAATGGATTAGGCGTTTGTACAATCAGTTTAATTGAGATAGCCAGATTAGTCAGTGCGGGCCGAGTTATTCTGCCCATACCGATCGCTCAATAGTTCGAGATTGCCCTAGCGCAACAAGGTGTAACTCTGATATCTATTGCACCAGCTATAGCAATTGAGGCTCAAACCTTACCCGGTGATTTTCACACAGATCCAGCAGATAGAATCATTGTTGCCACAGCCAGATTATCTGATGCTTCTATTGTGACCATTGATCGGAAAATACTCAATTAGCCCTATGTTCAAGTGATTCCACCAACGACCCCTTGATGGTTTTCTCTGCGATCGCGGGAAGAAAACTAGATTTGGTATGATGAGGGCTGACCCCTTAAAGAGTGTGCAATCGCCCCATGACCCTAACGTTGACCAATACCCTCACGCGCAGTAAACAACCCTTCGAGTCCCTAGAACCAGGGAAAGTACGGATTTATTGTTGTGGAGTCACCGTTTATGACTACTGTCATCTCGGTCATGCACGGTCTTACATTGCTTGGGATACGCTGCGGCGCTATTTGCAATGGCGAGGCTATGAAGTGCGCTACGTACAGAATTTTACCGATATTGACGATAAGATTCTCAAACGTGCTAGAGAAACTGGGTCAACAATGGAAGTAGTAGCCGAAACCTATACTCGAACCTATTTTGAAGATATGGCTCGTCTCAATGTCCTGGAAGCTGATGACTATCCCAGGGCAACCCATACCTTAAATGGTATTTTACGCCTTATCCATGAATTGGAAGCCAAAGGATATGCCTATGCTTCTGACGGTGATGTGTATTACCAAGTACGGCAATTTGAAGACTATGGGAAGCTCTCCGGGCGCAAGTTGGAGGAGATGCAAGCAGGAGCATCGGGGAGAGTAGGAGAAAGTTCGGAAGACTCTAAGAAAAAAGACCCCTTTGACTTTGCCTTGTGGAAAGGAGCAAAACCCGACGAACCGAGTTGGGAGTCTCCCTGGGGAAAAGGTCGCCCCGGATGGCATATTGAATGCTCCGCTATGGTGAGGGAGTGTTTGGGAGAAACTATTGATATTCACTGTGGTGGCGCGGATCTGGTGTTTCCTCACCATGAGAATGAGGTGGCGCAGTCAGAAGCAGTGACCGGTCAACCCTTGGCCCGGTATTGGTTACACAATGGCTTTGTGACGGTGAATGGGGAGAAAATGTCCAAATCTTTGGGTAATTTTACAACGATTCGGGATTTGCTGGACTCTGAAAATGGCCCGGAACCGATGGCGCTACGGTTATTTGTTGTTCAGGCCCAATATCGCAAACCGATTGATTTTACTCCAGAGGCGATCGCCTCTGCACAGCGCTCTTGGAATACCCTCAAAGAAGGGTTATCTTTTGGTTACAAACATGGGGCAGCGTGGGGATGGGACTTGCAGGCGAAATCTGAGGATCTCAACCCGGAAAGTGTGGCAAATTTCAATAGTGCGATGGATGATGACCTGAATACATCAGGCGGATTAGCCGTATTATTTGAATTAGCCAAAGGATTGAACCGTGAAAACAATCGCTTGATTCATGAAGGTAAAACAGAGGTCGATCCAGAGCAGTTATATCAACAATGGCAAACTTTAGTTACTCTCTCTCAAGTGTTGGGGTTAGAAGTGGAAGCCGAGAGAGCACCTGAGTCTCCAGGATCGCAATTGAGCGATCGCGAGATTGAAGAGGCGATCGCCGCTCGTCAAGCTGCCCGCAAAGCCAAAAACTTTGCCGAAGCGGATCGCATTCGCGATGACTTACAAAGCCAAGGTATTACGCTTATCGATCAACCCGGTGGCATCACCCAATGGCATCACAATTAACGCCCTAAAGAGGGAAAATTGGGTTTTTCCGATTTCTGATTCCCTCTTTCTTTTTCCCTTTTCCTTATTCCTTCTTCCTTTTTATGCGCGAACAACGGATTGCTTTTTCCCTATCCACGTTCCTATTAACCTTACTCTCGGTTTTGTTAATTGTCTTATTTTGGCAATTACGGGGACTCGTGCTTTTGTTAATGATTTCGATTGTGCTGGCTGCTTCTATTGCTCCCTTAGTAGATGCGGCTGAACATTTACGCATTCCCCGATGGTTAGGTGTAATTTTAGTTTATCTTACCCTGCTTTTTGGATTAACGGGTCTGGGCTTATTAATCGGCCCAACCGTCTTTCAGCAAATTGAGCGTTTGCTGCAAAAACTCCCCTCCTATGCTGATGTTCTCTTACAATTAACAGAAGATTCACTCAACAATTGGACCAATACGCCTCCCGAACTCCTTGAACTTGTAGATTTTCAACAAATCACCAGTTGGCTGATCCGCTCAAGTCAACAATTGGTCCTGCGATCCTATAGCATTACGCGGGGCATTATTGGAGGAGTCTTTAGCTTAATTTTATCTCTCTTTATTTCCGGTTATATGGTCGCCGATAGCCAAACCTTAATTAATAGTTTGGTGCGCCTACTTCCTGAACCTTGGGACACCAAAATTGCGTCCCAAATTCCCACGATTAGCTACCGTATGGGTAGCTATATTCGCGGTCGGTTAGTCGTTTCTTTTATCCTAAGCATTGTCACCACTCTAGGCTTAGGTATCCTGGGATTACGGGAATTTTCTCTCGGTTTAGGAGCGATCGCCGGAGTCACCAACCTAATCCCCTTTATCGGCCCGGTTTTAGGCGCTATCCCTGCCCTTGTAGTGGCGATCGCTTCCGGAGGCTGGACCTTCTTATGGGTGTTATTATTTTTTGTTATTATTCAAAATCTAGAAACCTATATTCTCGATCCCTTCCTAGTTGGATCATCGGTAGGCGTTCATCCTCTCTATCAATTACTCGCCGTCCTTGGCGGAACTCAAGTCTTAGGAATTATTGGAGCCTTAATCGTGCCCCCTTGGGTAGCAGGGGGAGCAACCCTCTTGGAAAATCTTTATATTCAACCTAAACTAGAAGCCGAAAAACAAACTCACATGAGTTCTCAGGCGACAGAAGACTTGGGGGAGACATAAACAGTATTGGTGCGATGAAATAACGTGGAGTAAGGAGAATAATAAACCGCCGAAATTTCAGGACTGATCTTCACTTTTCCTTTGATCACCGATCGTAATAACCGATTCATCGATCGCTCATCTTCTTCCGTTAAGTGTTCATCTAAGGTCGCAGCCATAAGACCATAGCGATCAGCCAGAGTTAACACCCCCGTTTCTCGTGCAGAAACTAAAATTTCGGAGATCGCTCCAGGTAGGATTTGGTGTTTTATTAACATAATCAGTCCATACACGAGTCATCTTCACTTTACTATCAACGATATCTAGCATTTTAACTGTGATTGATATCGCTCTTCTCAAGTGATTTAGATCGCTCTGAGCGCCTCAAAATTCACCCCAAAATCATCAATTTATCCGTGTGATTTTGTGCTTTAATTATCTCGATTTGGATCTAAACCCCTAATCTTTGGTAAGGTTAAGAAGAATAATTCCGTGTTGGAGTAAGTCACCGATGAGTGAAAATCTACCCAATTTTTTCACCTCCCAGGAGGAAGAAGTAATTACCGATGATATCCCAGAAGCTTTACGGGATACTCCTGTACCGGTGGCTGAGGTGCAAGAAACTGCATCATCGGGTTCTGGGCGCGGAATGTGGATCGGATTTGCAGGAGTAGCGATCGCCCTCAGCACCGGTATTTTCATTTTCAGTAGTAATTTCCTTACCCCAAACACTGCCTCAGAGTCTAGAGTTCCCCTATCCTCAGCCACAGAAACCAACGAGTTGGGTGAAGATGGAGCGGAAGAAGCTGAAACCCCAACAACGCCCGATCGGGGGAACTTACTCGGTCATTTGGCTTATGAAGAAGCCCCAGTCGATGATTTAATGGCGATTACCGCTGATGGTAGTTTACGATTACGAAAAATGGCGGCGATTAAGTTCCAACAGATGGTGAATGCAGCCCAAAGAGATGGAGTGGTGTTGGTTCCTTTGTCTGCCTTTCGTAGCTTAAACGATCAGGAGTATTTATTTTTTGACGTTAAAGCTCAACGGGGACAAGTCGCGACTCAACGGGCAGAAGTGAGCGCTCCTCCAGGTTATAGTGAGCATCATACTGGGTATGCCATCGATATTGGGGATGGCTATGTACCGGCAGTTGATTTTTCTCCAGAGTTTGAGAATACTTCTGCTTTTAAGTGGTTAGAAGAAAATGCCGCTTATTATAGTTTTGAGTTGTCCTTTCCCCCGAATAATCCTCAAGGCATTAGCTATGAACCCTGGCACTGGCGTTTTGTTGGAGATCGCCATAGTTTGGAGACGTTTTATAAGGCCCGAGAGGAGTTCCAGACTGACGAGGCATCAGAGGAATGAGGGGAAATTATTCGTTATCGAGAGAAATTCATGAATCAACTGAGCTTAAATTTGATCGCGATCGCCGTTTTTACCCTGACCCTGTCGAGTCTGTTGGGGCCCATAATCCATTTAAATCCAGCAATTCCAGCAATCATAGCCTTTGGAATTTTGGGATTTATGGCGATCGATAGCCTTCAATGGCAAGGCCAAGGCAGTAATCTAGGGTTAGGCTTAATTGCCAGTTTATCGCCTGCATATCGCGATCGCCTCTTACACCACGAAGCCGGTCATTTTCTCGTCGCCACTCTTCTCGATATTCCCATTACTGGCTATACCCTCAATCCCTGGGAAGCCCTGAGAGCGGGGCAGCGGGGACAAGCAAGTGTAAGTTTCGATCAAGAAACCATCACTGAACAACTCAAATCGACAGCCCTCACCCAACAATGGATCGATCGCTATTGTCTCCTGTGGATGGCCGGTATTGCAGCCGAAGAACTTGTTCATGGCAATGCTGAAGGGGGAGCGGATGACCGACAAAACCTCAACATGCTCCTGAAACTCTATTCCCCTGGAACTGTTGATTTTACCCCTAAGCAAAAATGGGCCAAATTACAAGCCCGAACCTTAATTGAAAATCAGTGGGATGCCTATCAAGCCTTAGTTGTCGCCATGGGTCAACGTTTATCTGTTCCTGAATGTCAAGACCAAATTAAACAACAGGCTTGTATAACCTCAACGGATCTAGCTCCAATTGATATCTGCTGCCCATAATAGATGGACGATGGAGCCTCAGATCTCCCTAAATTCACTAAAACGATCCCATTTTCCGCGTCTTCCTTTCCCCATGTCCTCCTCATTTTCCCCTCCTCCCCTCTGGCGATCGCTTCTAGAGCAAGCCTTAAAGGATCACCGAGATCGTTCAGAATCCCGTTACTTTCAACTGGCTACTGTTCGCCCCAACGGGAAACCCGCCAATCGGAGTGTTGTATTTCGAGGATTTCTCGACTCCACCCATCAACTCCAAATCGTCACTGATAACCGCAGCGATAAAATACATCAATTGCATCGCAGTCCTTGGGCAGAAATCTGTTGGTATTTCAGCCTCACACGCCAGCAATTTAGACTTTCAGCCCAAACCACTTGTATTGATGAAAATACTGATCATTCTTTCCTACTATCAAAAAGAATTCAAGTTTGGCAACAGCTCTCGGATGCCACTCGACAACAATTTACCTGGCCCGCTTGTGGAACAGACCGAGACAAAAACGGTTTTCCAGGAACTTATCCCAATCCTGATACTCCCTTACCTAATTTTGTCTTAGTCCTATTCCAGCCCATTGAGGTCGATCTCGTTGATTTACGAGAGTCTCCCCCACAAAGGATACACTATCAGTTGCAACCCAATGGTGATTGGAGTGAGCGACCCCTTAATCCTTAAGCGATCGCTCATGACTCCTTGCTTCAAATCCCCGATCCATCTAAAAACTCTTCAAGCGCTCGATCTTTCAGGGCACAACTACTGTAATTAGAGCGATGGGATGGGGATTCTAATTCTTCCTCCTGCAAAGCAGACTGATTCCAGGAATCCCAACTCGCTGAACTAATACATTGACTCTCTAGACTAATGCCCTTACTTTCCTGAAGCAAACGCACCTGTTCTTCTAATTGCTCAATTCGGTCTACCAAAGTCCGAATCATCTCCGCTTCCGCATCTGGTAGTCGTCCATGCTCTAGGGGATTAACACGAACTCCAGAACGATAAACAATGCGTCCCGGAATACCGACCACCGTACAATCTGAAGGCACATCCCGCAAGACCACCGATCCCGCACCGATGCGGACATTATTGCCAATTAACAGATTACCCAGAACCTTAGCTCCCGCACCTACCACTACATTTTCGCCCAGGGTAGGATGGCGTTTACCACTTTCCTTACCCGTTCCACCTAGAGTTACCCCTTGATAGATTAGACTATAGTCTCCGACGATCGCCGTCTCACCAATCACCACACCCATACCATGGTCAATAAAGACTCCTTTACCAATGGTCGCTCCTGGGTGGATTTCAATACCCGTAAACCAACGAGCCAGATGGGAAATCAGCCGGGGAATAAAAGGAAGTCCTAGGACATGGAGCCAATGGGCCAAGCGATAAAACAGTAGCGCTTGTAGTCCAGGGTAGCAAAACAAGACTTCCAGCCAATTTCGGGCAGCGGGATCGCGATCAAAGATGATACGGAAGTCAGCAACAAGATTACTTAGCACGATTGAAAGTATCCAACGCTTCATCAAACAGATCACTGTAGATCTTAACGTTTAGTGGCCAGTTTACCCAAGTAATTGGCGTTAAGTTAAAGTGAAATCGAGTCATCTTTTCCTGAACCTAAAAGCGATCGATGCCTATCCTGATTTTGCTCATCGTCTTAATTGCCGGATACTTCGGCAGTGAACTCATAGCACTAGAAGCCATCAGTCTTCTGAAAAGCCTCTCTCTTTCTCCTTGGCTACTGATAACCCTCATCGTCTCCTTATTCATCTGGTGTTTTGGAGACTAGCTGAGAGAGTCCACTACACTCGGTCAGCCCCAATTTAAAGCGTGCTGCTCTAGTAGTATTTGATCAACTTCAAACAATTGCGTCGATCCTCTGTATGGGTATAGCTGAGGTGATCGGCAATATCGGACATCATAAACCAACCCCGTCCCCCTTCCTGATCAGGGGTTGGGCGAGGTTGGGTTCTGAACCATTGCTCAATATCAAACCCTTGGCCATAATCCCAAATCGATATGGTGATTGAATCAGCAGCTAAGATCACTTCAATATCAATAGTCGTATCTTTAGCCAAATGATGATGGGCATGTCGAACAGCATTGGTTAATCCTTCATAAAATGCAGTTTGACACTCAATCCAGGTGTCTTTAGGAATGGGTAAGGAGGGAGGCTTAAGCTCTTCAAACCAGGCCAAGGCATGGGATAAAGCCTGGCCATTAGAATGAACTTGCAGATAAGCTCTATGGGGCAATTTCAATGGTATAACCCTTAAATCAGGCAATCAGCACAGGTGAAGAAGCATTCAAACCCTTGAACCCGCGAACCCAAAGGCTATGATTTCATCATAACCATGGGTTTGGAATCGGTAAGATAGAGACGGACACTAAATCGAGGGTCACGCTTCTTACTCAATTGTGGGTTTGGTGCTTCTGTTTTTGACATTCCCCGGCCATTCGATGCGGGGATTCTTGGTTCAACGAGTCCACTTAGACTAAATCCCTTGCGAAATTCAATCCAGAGGTAGGTCTCTCCTCAAGCGTTACTTTCCGAGTGCCCCTCGGTAGTTGGATTATTCCAAAATTGGTTTTTATTTCAATCCTGTGTTGTCTAGCTCCTTTGAAGATTTTACCTATTCCTAGGGGAAAACTAGAACAATGGAATAGAACCCCATATCTTCAATTGCCAAGGTACAGATTGCCTTTAGGCATTTAGGTTTTTATACAGGTTAATTACCATTCCTGTGAATCCCATTGTACCATAAGGGCAGGTTAAAACCTGCCCGCTCGCCTTCATCCCCGGAATGAATTCACGGGGTTTTCAGCATATCTCTTATAAGCGATCAAATAGGCTATCAAAGCGATCTCACTTTTGTCAGATTTTCCAGCTCCCAGTCTGATGACATTTAAATCATGTACAAAGTTTTGATTATAGAGGATGACCCTTTGTTTCGGTTAGTGTTGACCAAAGCACTGAAGAATCAAGGGTATGATGTGACCGTTGCCACGAATGGTGAAGACGGCTTAGAACAAGCAGCCAGTCTGCGCCCTGGATTGATTTTGTGCGATTGGATGATGCCTCGCATGGATGGATTGGAAGTTTGTCGCCGCATTAAGGCTAATCCTGATTTAACAACGACGTTTTTTGTGCTGCTGACGGCCCGTGAGGGAGTGGAAGACCGGGTTCAGGGTCTCGATAACGGGGCAGATGATTTTTTGTCTAAACCCATTGAGGTGAATGAGTTACGGGCGAAAGTGCGGGCAGGTTTGCGGCTGCACCAGCTCAGTCAAGATTTACAAACGGCTAAACAGAGACTGGAAGAAGAGTTGACAGAAGCAGCAGATTATGTTAGATCACTTCTTCCCGGCCCTTTGCACGAGTCTGTTTCGATTGATTCGAGGTTTATTCCTTCTCGTCAATTGGGAGGGGACTGTTTTGATTATTATTGGCTCAATGAAAATCAGCTCGTGATTTATGTGGTGGATGCGGCGGGTCATGGTGTGGGCAGTGCCCTGTTATCGGTTTCTGTCTTGAATTTATTGCGCTCTCAATCTCTCTCTGGGGTTGATTTTTCTCAACCCCATCAGGTGCTAATGGGTCTCAATGATACATTTCAGATGGAAACTCAAGGCGATCGCTACTTTACGATTTGGTATGGGGTTTATCACCGAAAGGAACAGTCTCTGGTCTATGCCAGCTCCGGTCATCCTCCCGCTATCCTCTTATCTCCTAGTCCCAAGCAGGATATAGAGGTTCAACATCTGAAGACACCCAGTTTCCCGATTGGTATGTTTCCTGGAGTAGAGTATGGGGTACATCAGTGTCATATCGAACCCCAGAGTATCCTCTATGTGTTTAGTGATGGGGTCTATGAAATTCATCAGACCGATGGCACACTCTGGGGACTTGAGGCGTTTAGTGAGTTTTTGGTCACCCATCAACACCTCTGCTCTGAATTGTTAGATCATTTACTCCATTGCATTTATACATTAAATTCCAATACCATCTTGAATGATGACTTATCGTTACTTCAGATTAAGTTTCATTAACGGCGAGGCACTCATGAATTCTGCAACTTATTCTCGCACTCCTCACGGCTAGAATAGACCTCAAATACCCGATCCATGCTGGTGAGTTCAAAGAGCATCCTTACTTGCTCATTAATGGAGCAGATCAAGAGTTTACCCCCCGCAGAGCGTACAGTTTTTAAAGCCGCTACTAGGGCCCCTAGACCAGAACTATCAATAAAGGTTACCTCTTTGAGGTCAATCACGATCGCGTCAGCACCCGATTTCACTAATGCGCTGACTTCATCTCTAAACTGACCTGCTTTGGTACTATCTAAAATGCCGGAGGGTTGAATGTGTTTAACAGTTTGACTCATAGCTCTGGTTGACAGAAGTTGCTAAGTTGGTTAATAATCCCGATTTATTGGATTTAGTTCAATAGGATACTATAATTTTCGATTCGGGTTAATCTGATTCTATCCGGATTAACGAAGAACTCAAAGGGGTGCTAAGATCCTGGATATTTGTGTGTTTAAGGCAATCTCTGCAATCATTGTGGGATTGTCCTTAGAGTCAAACCAAGGTATTTTGAGGGGAGTAGGGTAAAGGAATGACGTAGGTTGCTCCTCAAAACCCAAGCGATCTTTGACCAAAATAGGATCGCAATTATAGCTAAATGATTATGGGAAATCAATGCATCTATAACAATATAGAGAGATCGCCATTAAAGAGAATGATTCTAACTACAGTTGGCACTGAACCCTATCCCTTTAATCGTTTGATGAGTTGGTTGCAGGTTCTGGTGAACCGAGAATTGATTCAGGAAGAACTCATTGTACAATACGGCAGTTGTAGCGTTTGGCCTGAAAGCAAAGACTGTTTTGCTGATATTCCAGAGACTGAATTAATCCAGTTGGGTAAAGATGCTCGTCTGATCATTGGGCACTGTGACCCTCATTGGCTCAAGTGCTTCGATAAAACGGCTAACCCTTATATTTTAGTTCCCCGTGCCCAATGCTATAAAGAGCATATTGACGATCGCCAAATTGAGTTGGCCAGTAATCTAGCATTGGCAGGAGTTCCCATTGCTTGGTCTCCTGGAGACCTAGTACGGTTTCTTCATTCTCCTCGAAGGATTTCTCGGTCTACCCTAATGACAGTCGCCAATGAAACGGTGAAACGCTCTCTAAAAAAGGGCCGTTGACTCAGCCCTCTGATTTTCACCATAGGGTATTTTTTCTGTTTTGACAGAATAGAACTGCAATAGACTCCCCTTGAGGTGTTTATGAACAATCCAGTTAATCCCCCTGAGTTTGCCATGACTTCTTTTGGGGCTTGTTGTTTGGTTCAATTATCCAAAAATTTTACCGTTACCCAAGCGGTGGCGTTTAAAGACTATTTTAAGCAGGTCTGCGATCGGCAACCGGGTCTCGAGCGGGTGATTTTGGATTTAGGACAAACTACATTTATTGATAGTAGTGGTATTGGCGCTTTAGTAGGCTGTTTGAAAATAGCTCGTGCCCAGCAGATCGAATTGATTATTTGGAGTCTTCATCCTCAAGTGAAGATGGCTTTTGAATTAACGGGACTTACGGAGGCCTTTACTATTGATAGGGGTACAGATGCTCTGTTAACACCAGTCACTGAGATTCCTCAGAGTGCCCCAAAGATTCATCCTTCGGTACGATCTCCCTTCAAGCGGTTATTAGATATTATCGGTAGTTTGGTGGGCTTAGGGATTACGGCACTTCTATTTCTCCCGATTGTGATCGCCATTCAAATTGACGATCCTGGGCCCATATTTTTCGGTCAAATTCGCTGCGGCTGGATGGGGAAACGCTTTAGAATTTGGAAGTTTCGATCTATGGTGGCGAATGCTGAAGCCCTGAAGCATCAAGTTAAAAATGAAGCAGAAGGAGCCTTTTTTAAAAATAAGGACGATCCGAGAGTTACCCGTGTGGGGAAATTCTTACGTCGCACGAGTCTAGATGAACTACCCCAGTTTTGGAATGTTTTAAGGGGAGAAATGAGTCTTGTGGGAACTCGTCCCCCTACAGCAGATGAAATTGAGCGCTATGAGATTCCTAAATGGCAACGGCTTGATGTGAAACCAGGCATGACTGGAGAATGGCAGGTGAATGGGCGATCCTCTATCCGAGACTTTGAAACCGTCATTCAAATGGACTTGCGCTATCAAGAAAACTGGAGTTTATTGCATGATATTAAACTCATTTTGAAGACCATTGTGGTCTTATTTCAAAAAAATGCGGGAGCGATGTAGAACTCACAAACCCCCAGCTAATAATGATTAATCGTTAATGATTAATGAGGAATCTATCCACCAGCGGCAAAGGTAAACATTACCAGAGCAGATAAAAGAATTCCAGGACTGAGCAGTAAAATCAACGTCAGTAAATCATGAACTGTCATACCCAATGGCTCTCGTAAAGTAAACACTACATTTTGTTAGGGTATCTCATTCCTTCCAAAAAGCAACCCCAGAGTGAAAATTCTTAATCCTCGCTTAAGCTCATCGGTCAGTGTTACCCTGGAGAAGCATCTGTACGAATAAGGAGCAAGAAAACGGTTTATCCTAGTCCTTTAGCTCGTCTGATCGAGCAATTCCAACGGTTACCTGGTGTTGGGCCAAAAACGGCGCAACGTCTAGCTCTTCATACGATAAAGCGGCCAGAAGCAGAAATCAAAGCTCTCGCACAGGCTCTACTGGATGCGAAACAACAAGTGGGGTTGTGTCAGAAGTGTTATCATCTTTCCGCCGATCCTTTATGTAGTATTTGTCGTAATCAAAATCGCGATCGCCAAATCTTGTGCGTAGTCGTAGACTCGCGAGATGTGATTGCTCTGGAAAAAACCAGAGAATACCGAGGACTCTATCATGTTCTCGGAGGTGTAATTTCCCCCATGGATGGAATTGGCCCAGAACAACTGACGATTCAATCACTGGTGCAACGAGTGAGCCAAGAAAACACCCAAGAAGTGATTTTAGCGATTAGTCCTAGTGTAGAAGGAGAAACCACTACCCTCTATATCGGTCAACTCCTGAAACCCTTTACACGGGTGACCCGCATCGCCTTTGGATTGCCCATGGGAGGAGATCTAGAATACGCTGATGAAGTCACCCTCGCTCGTGCCTTAGAAGGTCGCCGAGAACTCGATTAAAACCCAATTATTTCAGTTTTTGCTTAACAAAGTTGAAAATTTTCACGACCTGTTGTTTCAAAGGTTCAATTTGAGCAACTTGTTTCTTCAGTGCGTTAATTTCAGCTTGCATTTTCTCAATTTGCTCTTTTAGGGCGGCAACTTCGGCCCCCGATGCTCCGGCTGACGGTGCAGCACCTGTAGGAGTCGATCCTGTATTACCAGCCGTTGTGTCTCCTCCCCCTAGAGCAGGTCGAGGCTTTTTGGCTTTAGCCATAGCTGACTTAATCGCAGCAATCAAATCTTTTTGTTCAAACGGCTTGGGGATAAATTCCCAAAATTCAAAGGGTTCTTTAATTTTTTCGGTAACCTCTTCCTTACGTCCTGACATTAAGACCAGAGGAATTTTACGCAAATCGCTATTACCCTGAATTTGCTGAAAAACCTCAAATCCGCTGACTTTGGGTAAGAGGAAATCGAGCATAATCAAGTTAGGGTGTTCTTGGCGGATCAAATTGAGTCCTTCTTCACCATCTTTGGCTTCAACGACTTCAAAGTTACCTTTTGGTAACATATCCTTAACTCGCGCTCTGATGACACGACTATCATCAATGACTAGAATTTTATGTCCCACAATGAACTCCTTGAAAAGGTGACGATTGAATAGCAATCCTGAGTTGAGCAGGGGGGCGAACGGTGGTGTTCAGAGGTCTAGGTCAATCCAGAAGAGGAATGGGGTGAGGTCACGCCCATGATGATGATTAGAAGATCATCAAGGCAATTCCTCTCTTTTTTGCTCTATCTATCAATAATAATAGAATTCTGACCCTAATCACTGGAGTCGTTTGAGAACCCTATTGATCGTTAACCATGAATTCTAATCCATCTGATGTATCGGTTACACCTGCTGCTGTTTCGGCTGCTACCCAGAAGAGAGAGCGATCGCCTTTAGCGACCCTTCCCCCTTGGCTACGGCGCTCTATTGGTAAAGCGAGCGAGCTGTCTACGGTACAAAAAATTATCAAGCAACGCCAAATTTATACTATTTGTGAGGAAGGGCGATGTCCGAATCGGGCTGAGTGCTATAGCCAAAAAACGGCAACTTTTTTACTCATGGGACCGACTTGTACCCGTGCTTGTGCCTTTTGTCAGGTGGATAAGGGACATGCTCCCATGCCCCTCGATCCAGAGGAACCGGATAAAATCGCAGAATCGGTACAGCTCTTGGGCTTAAAGTATGTGGTGTTAACATCGGTTGCTCGCGACGATCTCCCCGATCAGGGGGCTGGATGGTTTGTAAAAACGATGGAGCGAGTGCGCGAAGTGAATCCAGGGACGGAAATTGAGGTATTAACTCCTGATTTTCGGGGACAACGGGATTTAGTCGTTCAGGTGGCTGAGGCGAATCCGGCTTGTTATAACCATAATATTGAAACCGTCAGACGTTTACAGCGTCCCGTGCGCCGAGGGGCAAAATATGATCGCTCTTTGGATGTGCTGCGCTGGGTGAAAGAGGTGAATCCTGATCTTCCCACGAAATCGGGGTTAATGCTGGGCCATGGGGAAAGTGAAGCGGAAATTGTCGAGACACTGGAGGATTTACGGGGGATTAATTGCGATCGCCTTACCCTAGGTCAATACATGCGTCCTTCTCTGGATCATCTCCCCGTGCAGCGCTATTGGCATCCTGATGAATTTGAGAAATTAGGCGAAATTGCCCGCAATATGGGCTTTAATCACGTGCGTTCTGGCCCCTTAGTTCGCAGTTCCTACCATGCGGGACAAGAGGCCTAGTTGGGCGGGTTTACAACACCCAAAATCCCGTAGGGGCGGGTTATACCCAAATCTCGGACACCCACAAATCAATCATCTAAACCCGTCCCCACCCCACAAATAAACCCACCGGAAGGATGGTATCGACAACGGGTTGGGCGGGTTTACAGAAGTTACTGGTGGGTGTTGTTTATTTGGGTAAAACCCGCCCCTACAGGTGATAATTGATTACCCGGACTTGATATCGCCCCCTTAAGAATATTCTCCTGGACGGCGCAGTAAGCCAAAGGGGGTGATAGGTTTGATGCTTTCGGGTTGATAGCGATCGCCCTCCATTTCATGTAACGCTTCACAAGCAGCTAACCATTCAGGATGCTCATTTGTCCAGAGCGGATGACGGAGTAAAAGAGCTTCGTTATAAGGACGATTATGAGTTGTTCCCCACAGGCTTTGGTATTTTTTCAGCGAACCATACTTTAAGCTTTGTAGCAGTTTTCCGACCGTAGAATCTTCGCCCTCAATCAGAGATAACCAAGGATTGGCAATATCCTGCCAAGGAGTTTCCAAATCAATCACGATATTAGAGTCTGTAATCAATCGCACCATTTCTAAAGCTAATCGCCAATCAAGCAAACCGTAATAGGCTTGATTCGCATAATCTCGCAAGCAACCATTACAAGAAGTATCGCAATCCTGACTATGGTCTAGCCAATGTTTCGCCAGGCTCTTGGGATCGTTCCAATCTCCCTCTTTTAGGAGTTCTTCAAATTCATTCGGTTGGGCTAAAAATCGGCAGTAACCTGCCCCATTATCCAAACTATCACATAAGAAAGCTTGACCCACAACACGCCCTGAAAATTCATCTTTAATTACGCGAAATCCGGCTTGTAATTCCTGTTGATCCACATCTAGGTGAGCGGACGCGGCAATGCGTAGCCAGAAAGCCAGAGAATACCAGGCGGCGCGACCTTCAACCGTTGTCGGATCGGCGAATACTCCATCTGGCCAATCCTTGATACTCACCAGTAGGATATCAGTGGTTCGTTTCGAGAGTAGGGCGATCCGATAGTCCCTGCCACTGATACTCATTTTATTATTTTTATTTGTAGTTTGAATGGAATAAGCACCAGGATAGCTTTTTTCAGAAACTTTTACAGTATCATAAAAATCAAAACCTCCCTTCCCCCCATTATCATTAACGGAAATAATCTGGTCATTGGCACTAGAAATGCTGGCGTTATTCACCGGATGTTCAACTAAATCAGTTAACTTGGCATCAAAACTTAATGTGGGACGAGTCGCGTGAGGTTGCCACTCAAATTGGCCGGTGTAATCTTCAGGTTTTAAATTTGTGAAAAATCCGGCTGGTTCGCGGGCATCAATCTGACGCAGTTCTTTAGCTCCACAAACGGGACAATCTGTTACTTCCGGCTGATTTCCGCCATGGGGAGGATCGATGTCTTCATGGGGAAAAGCGACCGCTTGACAATTGCGACATAAACCGACGGATTTACCGGGATTAGGAAGGGGTGGACTTAAGCCAGGATCAGACTGCAAATAGGGGCCACTACGATACAGATTAACTACTCCACAGGCAGTATGGATTTGTTTATCCTTCACCGTTTGCGAGCCAGGAGCAAATTGACCCAAGGCAATATCTAAATCGCGATCAATAACTCCAGTTTCTGGGGGCCATTGCTGAATGTTAGGAGCGGGCCATTTGGTGTAAAGATTACGAGTTCGAGTGGGGAAACCAAACATCGGTAAAAGTCCCGCATTCGCCAAGCGCTCGCTAAGTTTGTCTTGAGTGTAGTTGTTATTATCTTCAGCAATTGCTCTAATTTTTTCCACTAACTGCTGATAGATAAAGCGTTCCATACTCATCAGTTCAGTGCCCAGATCGGTTTTAACACTCAGAGCCTGGATAATGTCAGAAACTTGGCTTCGGTTATTGGTATCATTGAGCCATTCTTGGATGTAAGGTTCATACCTTGACCATTCTCGACAATTACCAAATTCACCATGAACTTGATCGGAACTGGCCTCTTTGACTCCTTCTCCTTCAGCATTAGCGCTTAGTCGTGACATCGAAAACGCTAACCGGAGAACCTCTTTAATTAAGACGCGCCGTAAAATATCGGGGCGACGCAGATCGACATAGGGGGAAGGGGGAGGATCGCCGGTCATTTTTTCGAGGCGTTGGAAATAATAGTCATCATGGCTGCGACCCCGACAGAAGGTAACTGCTAGGGAAACACCGGTAGAGCGTCGTCCAGCCCGACCCACGCGCTGCTGATAATTGAATCGACGAGGGGGCATATTAGACATCATCACAGCCAGCAAGGAGCCAATATCTACTCCAGCTTCCATGG
Source organism: Roseofilum sp. Guam (assembly GCF_017746735.1). Taxonomy (NCBI): domain Bacteria; kingdom Bacillati; phylum Cyanobacteriota; class Cyanophyceae; order Desertifilales; family Desertifilaceae; genus Roseofilum; species Roseofilum sp. Guam. The sequence continues at coordinate 88,366 of NZ_JAGHZN010000002.1, forward strand.
TGGTGGTGACACTGAGCAGATCGATCCCTTGTACGCGGGCAATTTCCCCAGGAATAAAGGCATCTTGAAACCAGCGCTGGCGGTTGGGGCGATCGCCGCGATCGGTTTGTCCAGTTAATTCTGCTGCATTCATCCGAAAGGGTTGCCCAGCATTGTTAATCAGGTAGTCATAATATTCCAGATCGGATGTTGCTGTAGCCTGAATTAGAGGTTGAGCCTGTACTTTTTCTTGTCTACTGCTACTACAGGCAAGACAGTATCCTGTGGCCGGATGTAGATAAAAGGTATTACATTGCTCGCAACGATAACCTGTTTTAGTATTAGAAGCAATCAGGTATAGCTTGTTGGGATCGATCGCCAAATTATTCAGACTGGGAGTAGCGCAACTCTCGATGAGGTATTTTCGTATATTTTCTACATCAAGATTTAGGCTAGGATTAGCTTTATTCACCTTCTGTATATAGTTACGAACATAGCCCGGTAGGGTTTGGTCGCTCCCTGGATAAAGGTACTTTGAATAGAGATAGATACGGCGAATTGCTAGTTCGCGAATAATAGCATTTAATGCTTCAATTTCCTGGAGCTGTAACTCGCTTTGCCACTGAGCAGAAATCCAACCTAACCCGATGCTTTCTACCGTTCTGGATCGGTGGGGAAATAAGCCATACATAATTTCTGCAAATAGCTCTTCATTCATGGTGCGAATATGCCGCTTTTGATTATCATTTAAATTAATCCCTTCGCTAGGAACTTCTCCCGCTTTTAGACCATACCAGTTGTAGCATTGAAACCAAGGTTCATTCAGATCGGGAAATGGATAAAATAAAACATTCGGTAAAGCTCCACCTGGACAAATACCGTAGCACAGAAGCTCATCTGTAACTTGATTACGCAAAGTAGAAAGGCGAACCCTACTAGGATAATTCTTGAGAAGAAGTAGCCATTCTTCTAGTAAATGCTGGTTAGCAACTCGTTTACCTTGTAACCATTTAGATCCGGTCGATGTAATGCGTGGATAATTCTCTTCAAAAAGATCGCTTCGCTCTAGGTCATTGCCTTGTTCTGGCTCTAGAATCTTTTTGTATAAAGCTGAATAAGGTTGCAATTTTTCTAGCTGCTCTTCATCTCCTGCACAAGTAACGCGCAAAAAGGAAACTAAATCATTGCTAGAATCATCCAATTTCTGAAATAAGATAGACCTTACCATGTCTTGATGATGATCCCGTTCCATTCCCGCAGCTAATTTAGCGGCATCTTGGCGACTATCAGAAAAAATCACTAATTTTCGAGAAGAACCCCGATCTACATTTTCCGGTACAGGCATTTCTCGCAATAAGGCACTGGCTAATACTTGACTGGCTTTAGAAAATCCCGTGCGGTGCGATCGCATTGGACTAGAAATTTTGCGTCTGGCATAATCAGCATCGCAGCGCGGACATTTTGTTGGTAGTGCAGGTAATGAATTTTGATTATTGGTTGCTGAAGTTCGATCGAGATCCGGAATGGCATAGAGCCATCCTGGAATTTCATCATTGCCGATTTTTCCCCTCTTTGCATCTGTTCCATTAATCGGTGTGAGAACTCCAGTTGTAGGATTGAATGTTGCATAACGCCAACGTCGCTTGATCTTATCAAGTGTCCACTCTGGATCTACAGGTTCTGTTTTTGTCCAAGGCTGGGTAACTTTTGGAATCGGCCAGAAAACGCGATAACTGCCATATTTTTTACTGAATTCCACTTGATCGGGTATCCCTTCTAGATCCGGTTGATCGGGGGTTAAAACCTCTTCTTTCCCTTCTTGCTTTTTCTTGCTAAAGCCACCCAACAAAACGTCGCCACAGGATTCACAAACAAGCAGATCTAAAACCCGTGAGCCACAACTACAAGTGAGGCGATGATTGCGATGCAGTGCGCCAATGGTAGGTTTATGGGTTTCCTGTTGGCGTTGCTCATGGAAGCAATTGGCATCGCTACACTCTGGATTAGTACAAGCCCAAATATTTTCTAGGTTGTGAAAAAACAGGTGTCCGCGCACGGGTTGGGGCGATCGCCCATTGGCTAATTTAGCCACCCCCAATGCGGTTAAGAACCCTCGCAAAGCATCAGACGCGAGTTGTTCTGAAGACTTAGCACCAGGGAAAAGCTCTCGATCTAAATGCTGAATATAAGTGGCTTGCACTTGTCCATTATTGACCGCTTGACAAGCATCTCGTAGGGCTTCTTGAGCTACTCCTTCCAGGTTGCTCAACGCTTCCCCTAACTGACGTTCTGGAGACAGGGTTTCATCGCGATACCCTAAAGCCTCAGCTAATTCGCGCATAGCTTCTCTAGGAACTTCCCCTTGAGTTAGAGTATCTTTCTCTACTGCATCAGGTTCAACGGTTTGAGCAAACTGGGCAAATGCTGCTTCATAGGGTTTGAGCCAATGACGTGCATTTTCAACCGGTTTAACCTGTTCTTCTTGGATAAACTCAAAGTTATCTCGGCCAAAAAACTCTCGCAAAAAGGTTCGCCCCGCATCAGAATCATCCAAACTCGCGGTAGTCGTGAGAATGCGAAGTTGGGGAGAGTCTGGGGTTAACCCCAAACGGTGATAGAGCAAGCGCAAGAGATAGGCAACTTCGGTTCCTGGTGTCCCCCGATAGGAATGGAGTTCATCCACAACGAGGAAAAATTGATTATTGGAGTCACTCACTAACCAATCGCGAGTTCGATCAAAAATACCCTCTTCAATACTTCGCATCATCATGATATTGAGCATGGAATAGTTGGTAATCAAGATATCGGGGGAAGTCGCTTGCATATCCCACCGCGATCGCATTTCACCCCCATCTAAACGAGGAAAGTAATAACGAATTTCTGGATTTTGCTCTAAAATTTGAGGGTCTTGAATCGATTGCCAAGCCTTTTCCTGTTCCTGTAACATTTGACCGAGGCGTTTTGTTCTGTCTGGTTTCTGGTCGCCAGAAACTGGAGTTAATCCGGTATATCGCCCAAACGTAATCCTATTTTTACCGCGACTTCGATCTAACCAACTATGGACTTCATTCGCTTCTAAAGACTGCCGTAAACGCCGCAATTGGTCTTCAACTAAAGCATTGAGCGGATAAAGAATGAGGGCGCGAACGGCTGCCGGTCGTTTAACATGTTCCCATTGCTTTACATAAGTTTTATTAGGATTAACTTCTGCATCCCACCAGCGATGGTTATCTGGAGCAGGTGGACAACTTTCCCAAGTCCGAGATTCTTTAGCCAATTGTGCCAATAAAGGCAATAAGAAACACTCCGTTTTTCCTGAACCTGTTCCTGTGGTTACAACAATATCTTTTTTCTGTTTACAAACTGCTTCCAGGCTTTTCCATTGATGTCGATAGAGTTCCAAACCTTCTTCAAAAAGGGTTTGTCCTAAATCAGCTAAATCTTCATATCCCGGTAATTCTTGTGCTGCTTGACTCAAGGTTTTACCAGAAGAGGGATAAACCGGAACCGGTTCAATGAGAGGCGGTTGACTTAAAAATCCTGGACGATTGAGAATTTTTTCGCGCTCGTTGGCTAAGATGCGATAGCGCATGGGGAAAGCACTGCGAATATAGAGTTTATAGATATGGTCTAAGCGTTGATAAGCTCCGATAACATCATGAATTCCAGCCATTTTTTAAAGTCCTCCACAAGTCAATTCTAGTTTTTCAGTCAGGGATTGGGCGAGTTCTGGGGTGATATTGTGATAGCGTAACCATTTATGATCTGTGGAAAATTGGGGTAAATATCCTGAGGCCAAAACTAGCGCCTGTTCGTAGAGTTGTGGCCAGCGTTGCTCATACAAAATAGCCAGTTGTTTCTGTTGTTGTTTATAATAACATTGCCTAAGTGCATGGCTATGATACAAACTTAATAATCGTAAACCATACCAATCTCCCTCCTTCCATTGTTGAGTGTTCGCTTCATAAAATAGCGTCCGGTCTAGATAGCTTCGATCTCGATCTCGTCGCATTTCATAGAATCCAGTCTCATCAGGCAAGCTGCATTCTCGAAAGTTTCCATCTTCAAACTTTTTCCATTCATATTGAGTGCTGACGATACCACCAGAAATGGGTAATTGATTCTGCCATTCTCGAAGAGTAGGAAGAGAGTCAGCAACCTGTTGAGCGAGATTGCCAGGTTTATGAATTTTTACACCGCAAAGAGTGTCTAGTTGTTCATAGGCGGTACGATTTTTTAAGATAACCTTAAATCGAGGTAAGCCAAAGACAACCGGTTGCCCTTCTGGTTTGACTTCTCCATATTGTCCAAGTTGTTGGCGTAAGCGGGAATTTTGTTGCCCACACAGAATGAATTCTAGGTTATCAGGATGATGATTAAGGGGAATCAGGGATGTGGGAGCGATCGCCCATTTTTTGCCATTTTTAGATATTCCTAAATGTCCCAATAGCTTGAGGTTTCGTAACACTCGCTTGGGTTCTTCAATGCCCAAATTCTGACAAATGTTCTGACAAGATTTCCAAGTGCCATTCCCTTGGCAAGAGAGATAATCGAGCAACCGATCTAAGTTAGGACTAGATGGAGCATCGTTTGCTTTGAAGTCTGAAACAAAACCAAATGGATCTGAGTGTAAATTGGCTGATTTTTGGACATTATAAGGAATTGGATTTGTATAGTCTTGTACTTTATGAACCTCACCAACCATACTTTTTATTTCCTCATAGGTAAAGCTATTTTTACCTTTGACGGCTGGATTCTTAAAACAGGGCAATCCCTTCAGATGAAGCTTTAATTTTTCTGGTATTATGCCAGGTAATTCACTTTCAATAGCAATAAAAAAGTAAAAGTATTTTGCAGGTTTCTTTTCTAATCTAACTAAAAGTAGAATCTTGTTCAATTCAAACTTCTTGACTTTATCTGAGATAATTTTAATGAGTTTTTCTGGTTTTCCTCGATATTTAAATCCTGCATACCATCGCTGTTTTTTCAGAGGTGATTGTCTGTGAATAGGATGACGAAGCTGGCGATTGAGTCTAGGTTGAGAAAGAGCCATGATGGGAAACTAGCCTAAAGAGGATAAACTAGGGTAAATCATCTGAATAGAAAATGATTGGGGATGCTTGGTTTTGAACATTAGGGTTCAGTTCAAGATCATCCCAACTTATGATTTTGATCATCTGCTCCCGAATGTCAGAGTTACTACTGGCACGAATTAAATAAGTTCCTTGATCGGGTAAATAAAGCTCTTGAGGTTGATTGGTTAATAGGGTTTTCGGTTCAGCAATACATTGCTCATCCGGCCATCGAAATATCTCAAGATCAACTTCAGGCATAAATCCAAAGACGGTAATTTGTGGTGGATAACCAGAGAGCCAACTTTTTTGATGAGGAGCGCGTAAACCACCAGAGAAAGAAATGGATAAACTCACTTTGGGTTGTAGTGCGTCTTTGAGTTCCCAGTTATTAATAAATACAGCATCCCAAGCTTGGGACAAGACCATAAAGTTACTTAGTTCTTGCCAGTCTTGTTCTTCTCCAAAGGCAAAACTTTGTTCTTCCCAATTGACTAACTGCTCATTTTTTAAGTGATTCAGGTCTTTAAGTAATGACTGTTTACAGAGGAGAATAAATGGTGTTCCTAGTTCTGGAGTGCCCCAAGAACCATAAACTCCGGTATCGGGATCGTCAGGATCGGGAACTAACAGCCAAAAGTCACGGGTGGGAAGTTGGAGGGTTTTGAGGAATTCTGATTGAGTAATAGGGCAACGAATACCTCGGTTTAAGTCTTGTGAAGTAAGCGGAGAACCAAGGGGAAGATACCAACCAGGGCGATCGCTCTCTAGCTCCTGTTGCTCACCTTGAAACTGAACTTGGATCTCTTCGTAGCTCTGTCCGCGCTGTTGCTTCGGATAGAGATAATATTCAATTTCATCATCTTCTTCTGAGCGATATAGTCCGGCGAATAGAGTGGAGCTAGGTTTTCTCTGCTGCGTAGATCGATCGGGTTCTGGACAACCATCTTCAACCCACTGTTGATGCAGTTGATGGATCGCGTCCATCAATACTTCGTACCGCTCTCCTGGTTTTTTGATTAAGTTCCTTAAATATTCTGGGAATGTTAGGTTGTTCCCTCGCAAGCGACTAAAGAGGGTTTGAGCGTCTACAGAGCTTGTCCACTGTTGCTCGTAGAAGTATCTTTCCAGGCGATCGCAGTCCCCATGACGCAATAAGCACTGAGAAATAGGGTAATTAGTATACTTCTTGCGACGACTTGAACCGGCTCGTGCTGAAGGCAGATAATCTTTCTTGAGTAGCCACTTATTCCAGGTTTTCCATAAGGGTTCTTCTTTACCTGCTTCCATCCCCCTAGGACGGGGTGATGTTTCTTTCAGGTGAGGAGCATCATCAAAGGTGGGCAATTGAAGAACTGCCCGCAACCTCTTAAAGTAGTTGGTGTCCGTTATGTCTTCATCGGTAGCCATATTGTAAGCCGCTAAGACACAAATACCCAGAAAGGCTACGCAGTTGGGAATACGAGCAGAATCGTTACCTTCAATACGCTCTAGCATAATGCGATCGCCTTTCACCACGCGATCGCGAACCACAGCGATAAAATCCTCATACCAAGAGCGCTTACAGGGCTGAATGCTGAAATATTGTTGAGCAATCAAGTCTAGAACTGTGTCATCTACACTTAGATACACGCGAGTTCCCCTAGCTACACCCTGTAGAAAATAGTCAGCTAGGGCCCGATTCCAATCTTCATAAGTCAGCATTGATGACTTGCCCAATGATAGATACTGAGTGTTAGATTATCATCTGACGGGAATATTAGTCAATTTAGATTCTTTGGATGCAGTTCCTACCATGCGGGCCAAGAGTCTTAGCTGGGAAGGTGTAGGATGGGAAGGGAGAGGAGATGAACCACGGAGGCACGGAGGACACAGTGATGGAAGGTGGTGATTTGAATAAGATATCGGGGGAGGTGATTGGGGGAGCAATTAAGGTGCATCGACAGTTGGGGCCGGGTTTGTTGGAGTCGGCGTATGAAAATTGTTTAAGGTATGAATTGCAGCAGCGAGGACTACGAGTTGAGCAGCAGGTCGCCCAGCCTGTTTTCTATAAGGGATTACAGTTGGAATGTGGTTATCGTTTAGATTTACTGGTTGAAAATCAAGTGATTGTGGAGCTAAAAGCTGTTGAAGCTATCCTACCGATTCATCAAGCCCAACTTCTGACCTACCTCAAACTCCGTCAACTCCGCCTAGGATTGCTCATCAACTTCAACGTTCCTCTTCTCAAAAACGGCATCAAACGCCTGATCAATGGCTAATCCAAAACCCAGTGTACTCTGTGCCTCCGTGGTTTTATGTATAACCTAGGGACAAAAAAGAAGGGAGAACATCACATTCTCCCTTCTTTTGTTCACCCTTTAAGCGCTTGCGTAGCATTTGGGTTTGTTTTTTCAGTTGTCGCTGGCGGGCCGATCCGCCTTTTCCTTTGTCGTTTCTCCCTTTACGGCGGGGAGATTCCCATCGCTTGAGCCTCATAAACCCTCCGTTCAGTGGTCTGACTTTTTGCAGTCTCTCCGTATCTTAGCACAGTTGAAAGAAAGGTAGAGAGCTTCTCCCCCCATTCCCCTACCCTCCGCTCACGGGAGGAATTAAGACGACTTCATCGCCAGATTCTAGGATTCGATCGCCCTCTACAAACTGTAAATTAATCCCAAACCGGGTTAGGGGTTGCCATGGGGCTAATTGGGGATATTCAGTAATCATGCGATCGAGTACAGCAGAAACGGGGGTATGGGGGGGAAATTCCCAGACCAGTTCAGGCACACCATAGGCTTCTTGATAAACAGCAAAGAGCTTGATGGTGATTGGAACAGAAGATGGAGTCATGATTGCTAAACGACACTTAAAGACATGAATCGATCGCTCATTTCAAAGTTAGGAGTGACAGTTTGAATATCATCTAAGTCTTCGAGAGCATCTAATAATTTAAGCAGCGATCGCGCTAAGTCTTCTTCTTTTACATCTACCGTCATATTCGGTATCCAGCGTAACTCTGAGGTGATAATCTCTAGTTTTGCTTCTTGTAGGGTTTGCGTCAAGTTTTGCAGATTGCCTGCCTCGGTAAACACTTCTACAGTTGCCTCATCATCAGGATCGTCAACCCATTCGTAGGTTTGCGCTCCTGCTTCGATGGAGATTTCTAATAACTGATCTTCATCTACTTTACCGGTAAGTCGCACGACTCCATTCTGGGTAAACATCCAGCTCACACATCCAGTTTCCCCTAAGTTTCCCCCATTTTTATTAAAGGCTTCCCGCACATCTGCGGCTGTACGATTACGATTATCGGTGAGAGCTTCGATCAGGATAGCGACTCCACTGGGCCCATATCCCTCATAGCGGATAAACTCATATTGGTTATTATCGGCTTCCCAAGTACCGGCTCCTTTGGCGATCGCTCGCTCAATATTGTCATTGGGGATTCCCGCTGCTTTTGCCTTCTCGATCGCCGTCCGTAACTGAAAATTCCCTGCTGGATCGGCACTACTGCGAGCCGCTACAATAATTTCTCGCGAAACTTTAGTAAATACTTGTCCTCTTTTCGCATCTACCCGTGCTTTCTGACGCTTAATATTTGCCCACTTACTATGTCCTGCCATAATCCGGTTTAGGGATTTAATTATCTAACTTTTCTTAATCTTGAATTATAACATATTCCAACTTTCAAATCAACCCATCCAAACCTATTCAGACCCCTTGAGCGCCGCCACTACGTCAATCAACTCCCGAGGTTCTGAGAGCAAAAAATCTGGATCGTACTCTGATAAAATCTCTGGCCACTGAAATCCCCAACCAACGGCGATCGCCTTAACTCCGATTTGATGGGCCGCTTGAATATCACGCACTTCATCCCCTATATAGATTACTTGTTCTAGAGACCAACGTCGCTTTTTGATTATCTTCTTAATCACCCGACTTTTTCCGAATACATTTAACTCCGATTCAATAAACTCAAATAAATGATCTAACTGGTATTTTTTCAAAAAACTATTGACATTCTCTCGTCCATTTGAGGTCACAATTCCCAAGGTATACCCTTGATGCTTGAGGGTCTCTAATACGTCTGCCATACCCTCAACTAAGCTCAAAGTATGAATGGCTTGATTCATTTCCCGTCTTAGCCGCAGCATCAGGAAGGGAAGCTTATACCAAGCCACTCCTACTTTCTTGAGAACCTGTTCCGTAGAGTTGTTTCTGAGGTAATGGAGTTCTTCTGGCGAAGTGGAGCGATAGCCAAATTCGGGAGCAAGACGGTTGCTAATTTCAACCACCAGATCCAAAGATTCTGCTAATGTACCATCAAAATCAAAGATGAGGTGTAGAGTATTCCGCACCACAATTACAAGAGAATATGGGGACAACCGATCGGGATAACATCAATAGAAGTCAGAATTATGGACAGGGGCGATCGCTCAGGGGACTGGTCTGGAGCTGAGTGAGGGAGGCTGGCGTAAGGGTAATTGGGGTGATGGGCATCCACTTAAAGACTGTAGTTTTATCAGCCTCTTGGGAGATGTAAATGGGAGCAATTCGATCGAATTCCTCTTGGTTCAACTCTAGGGAGAATTTATGGAGGGTATAGACAGTAGGTAAATTATAGCCTTTAGAGATCTTTTGGCATAATTCAGTTCCTAGAGATAAAAAGCGATCGCTTGAGAGCGTTAAATCTAATTCTTCCCGAATTCCCCGCATTGCGGCTTGAATGGGTTCTTCACCTGATTTGAGCTTTTCAGATACGCCCGCGAGATCTCTTTTGCGGGTATCCCCTTGATCGAGAATTTGATAGGCTTCAAATAACTGAAGTTCGGCTGGCAGATACGTCACGCGCACGCAAGCGACTTGAATGTAGCGGATACCCTCTTGGATCACGGATTCTCCTGATTGAATCTCTTGTTGGAGTTGTGCTATTGTTCGTTGCATGATTTTACCTCGGGCAATTTTTAAAGATGATTTTTATCGGGTTGTGATCCTTCTGCCATTGTCCTTCCCTCTTTTGCGTCAGTACAACAAACAAAACAGGACTATTTAAGCAAAGGTTTTCAGGAATATCAGTCAGAATTAAGATTTGTTTTATAAATCTTCTAGAACCTTAGGAATCTTCTGTTTTCAGGAAGACGACCTATGTTAAACTACTGATTCAGGACTATTTTAGAGTTACCGGGGGCATAAAAAATGAAAACTGCTGCCATCGATCGGAGTTTAGTTTCTCCAGAGTGCGATCGCTATCCTCAATTTACGGAACCTCTGCAATTAGGGGTGATGGCATCGGGGAGTGGCAGTAATTTTGAGAGCCTATTAGAGGCGATCGCCGCCGGGAAACTACACGCCCGAATCAATGCCCTGATCTACAATAACCCAGGGGCAAAAGTTGCCGCTCGCGCTCAACGGTGGGGCATTCCTGCTATTTTACTCAATCATCGAGACTATAAAAAGCGTCGTCAAGAATTTGATGCTGCCATTGTCGAAACCCTAAAAGAACACGGAGTACAATGGGTAATTATGGCAGGATGGATGCGGATCGTTACTGAAATAATCCTCAGTGCTTTCCCTAACCGTGTGATTAATATTCATCCCAGTTTATTACCCAGTTTTCGCGGAATTCGCGGGATAGAAGATGCCTTAGAAGCCGGGGTGAAAATTACAGGATGTACCGTACATCTAGCGGATTTAGAAGTAGATACAGGGCCAATTTTAGTGCAAGCAGCGGTTCCCGTGCTACCCGATGATACTCCAGAAACCCTACATGCCAGAATTCAAATACAAGAACATAGAATCTTACCCCAGGCGATCGCCCTAGCTGCCCAGCAATATAGTGCGTTGTAGGGAATGGGGAATACCAAGATATAATAAGAGAAAACCCGGATCGGTTTAAAATCTCTAGTCCCTAAAAAAAAACAAATGGCTGCGTAAAAATGACAATGGATGAGCGTGAGAATCAACAGGCATTTGCTGTAAGTGGCGATCGCCAAAGGGAACACCATCGATTACAGACCTTACAAAAACTTGGCTTACTTGACAACAGTAGTGTACCCATCTTTGAAGAAGCCACCCAAACCGTTGCCCACTATCTGCAAGTTCCCATTTGCATTCTAGGCATTGTCGATCGTAAAGTCGAATGGCTCAAAGCCGCCTTTGGCCTCTCGCGCCTGGGACTCATGAACGATCTAGCCGCTCAACGCTCGATTCCCCTACAACATTCCCTCAGTCGTCAAATTGTCGAAACCCGCAAAAAATGGCTCATTACTGATTTAGCTAATCATGAAGAACTCAGCCAAAATTTCCTCTATCAAGAATATGGAATTCACTCCTATTTAGGCATTCCCCTCATTCTCTCTGAAGGCGAATGTATTGGAGCCTTAGCTGTTTTAGATCTTGAACCTCACAGATTCACCTCGCAAGAAATTTCCTATCTAGAAATGACAGCTCGCTGGAGTTTGAGTGAATTTGAACGTGCACATATACTAAAAATACCCTCTAACCAAACTGGATTAGTCGGTGTGAGTGCAACGCCCCAAAATTCCTCTTCTCAAGAGTTCACCACCCACTCTTCCAGACCTGCTCCGGCTATGGCAAGTAAAAACAAACTCCTAAATCAACTGAGCCAAGAGCTACGCACGCCCCTAACCTCAGTCCTGGGAATGGCTAAAATGCTCAACACCGAAACCTATGGCCCCCTAACCCCAAAACAAAAAGAATACATGACCATTATTTACGATAGTGGTCAAAATTTACTCTCTTTGATTAATCAAATCTTAGAATTAGCTGTTCTTGATGACCTCGCTCCACCGCTCAAAATCAAACCTGTTGATGTAGAAATGCTCTGTCAGCAAGCCACCAGTCATTTAGAGACTTTAGCTAACGATCAAAACCAACAAATTCGTTTATCTATTGAACCCGGAGTCCGCATTTGGCATGTTGATAAAGTATTAGTCCAACAAATTCTCTACCATCTGATTGCTAGTGTCATGGAGGGTGCAGCCGAAGAAAGTATCATTCGCCTTCATGCCTCTCATCGGGAAGATCAATTGTATTTTTCCATTTGGATTTCCCATCCTTGGCTTGGAGAAGGACTTCCTAACCTAGATGAAGTGAAACACTGGTTTAAACAAAAAGCATTAAGAGACTCTAAGCACAGTGTAGCTCCTCCTGATAGCTCTTCTGGTTGGTCTGAATCTCCTGCATATGATTCTGTAAAATCTGATGGGTTCACTGAGGTTTCGTCCCCATTAGAAACTCTAGAAGAGCAACGAGAGACTTCTAGTAGCTTCAAAACTAAAATGCAGTTTCTACGTTTAGAGTTAAGTTTTAATCTGGCTCAACTCCATGGAGGACATTTAGAGATTCAAGGGAAAAATGCGGCTAGTTATCGGTATATCGTAAAATTGCAAGAATATGTATAGCGCTTTACGCTAGGGAATAGGGAACAGGCAATAGGCTATAGGGAATGCTCTATCTCCATATTGCTGTGTTTCCTTGTTCTCCCCATTCAAGACCTTTATCGTGATTACGGTGTGCGTTGTAAGTATTGGAAAATCAGTTCAGCCGCGAGTTCATTACCGGCAATATTCCAATGACTATCATTAGGTTTGTAGAGTTGTTCAAATTCTGAATATCCTTGAAAGTAAGGGAGGAGATCGATAAAATTAATCTCCGCTTCATTCAGTTCTTCTTGTAAGTATTGATTGGGTAAGCTAAAGTCAAAATCTTGGAGATTCATCTCTTGTGAATCAATGACTTTACTTTGTAGATTTGGATTGACTTGCAGTTCATCAGGAATCAGAATCACAAGCAGCTCAATATTCTGGCGATCGCACAACTCTTTAATTTCTCTTAAATACGTCATGGCTCCCCACACTTTGGATTCTAGTTCTGAATTATCGACCCGAAACAAGTCACTTCTGCCGATTTCAATTTGTAAATATTTCTCATCCGTGAGTGTGGGTAGATCGTCCTGATACTCTAGGTTGCCATGAATGACGGTTCCTTCATAACTGTTCTGAAGATCGATGAGGAATTTCCAAAACGAGAACACATAAGAATAGGATTCAATACTGCGTTTTGAATCATCAAAATCATTACCGATAAAGAAGCTCAGGATGACTCGATCTGGATTTAAGGCTAATCCTTCAGTCACTAGCAGAGCAAGATAATCTTTTGGGGAAAGGTTAGGAATTCCCATGTTAATGATTTCCACACGATCGTCTCGTTGTTTGAGTTTCTCTTCCAAGCGAGTATAATAGTTGTAGTTATAGGGAACGACACCATAAGCAAAAGAGTCTCCTATGCCCAGAATGCGGAAAGTGTTTGGCGCTTTTTCAACTTGAAACTCCACATCTTTGAATCCCTGAGAATTCAAGCGAAAGTTATATTCAGGTGCTAAGGGTTGGCCGCGAAAGCGATTGTAGGAGTTATCATGAAAAATGAAACTGGGATGCAAGTAGTTGTAGACTCGAAAGATAATTTCTGTTAATCCTAGGGAGATCAAGAGAATTAAGCCGATTTTAGCGAACGTTTGACTTGGTTTTTTAAATCTCATGCGATAAAAAACAGGATTTATTGATCCGTCACACTAATATCTAAGCTAAAGTCTGTGGACTCGGTAGCTAGGACATCAATGATATACTCTCCACTTTCGGGAACTTGAGATTCCCAATAGAGTAAATCATAGGCTTCTGGAATCAGTTCTCCTGTAGGATAGCGGATATTCAGGGTTACATTACCTTCAATTACCCTGACTTGCATGATCTGATCTTTTCTTACCCTGAGTAAATATCGCTGAATTTGCTCGCGATCGCTCTGAGAGTTGATTTCTATTCCTGTGGTTCCCGGTGCAAACTGAATCGTTTCACTGTTAATTTCTGGTTCTGGTTCAAGAGTGGGTTCCGGCGTTGGCTCTGGTTCTGGAGTCGGTTTAACGGGAATATTCAACTGCTCAATTTCCAGTTGATAATCTGTTTCCTGTAAGCCTCGCAAGGGACTAACGATGACGGCATATTCTCCAGAAATAGGAAATTCTCCTTCCCAGAGGGAAATATCGGTGGAGCGATCGCCGATCTCGTCTCCTTCGGGAGTCAACAGCGTCATCAACACTCCATCCCCAGTAATAAACATCGAAAACCGATCCCCTTCCTGGGCAGAAATCAGATAATATTGGACTTCATTGGCTTTGAGCGATCCTTCCACCCTTGTCACGTCCCCCGGTTCAACCGTTAACCGTTCCTGATACGTGGTGGGTAAACTAGGAGGGTTAGGGGTTTGAAGGGGAGTTGGTGAAGGGGAAGGGGATAGAAACGGTGAAGGAGATACAGACGGTGAGGGAAAGGGAGATGGAGACGATGAAGGAGATTCTACCCCAGGATTGACCATTTCCACCCTATCCTGACGCAACCAAGCACTCACCACCATCCAAGACGTAATCCCTGCAACCAACGCCACAATCGCCCCAATCATTGCTATTTTGGAACCAGACATAGGCTCGGTACCTGAAGATACAGAATTTTGATATTGAGATTGAGTATATTGAGGGGTAAGTGCTTGGGTGTGTTGCTCCGACAAACGAGGGAGAACGGTTGCACCACCAAGCGTCTGTAAAATGCGATCGGCACTTGGGAAGCGATCTCCCGGTTGTTCCGCTAACAGGCGCTCCAAAATCTGGGTAAACTGGTGACTCAGGGAAGAACTTGGCAGCTTCCAACTCAGGGTTTGCGGATCGAACAATTCCCCTGGTTCCTTCCCCGTCAACAGCACCAATACCGTCACCCCTAGAGCATAAAAATCACTACTTGGGTAGGCTAAACCCATCTGAAGTTGTTCTCTGGGAGCATATCCCACTTTACCCACCGTTGTTGGCAAAGTTCCCGTTTCACTGCATAACTGTGTCGCTAGTTCTTTTCCTACCCCAAAATCAATCAACACCGGCAACCCATCCCGTTGTCGCCACATCATATTATCCGGGGCAATATCGCGATGGATTACCCCTTGAGAATGGAGATATCCCAAAACCGGCAACACTTGAGCCAGAAACGTCTTGACTTCATCTTCCGAAAACACGTGCCCCTGTGCTTTGCGCTCATCGAGCAGAGTCTGATAGGATTTCCCCTCCACATAATCTTGAACTAAAAACAAGCGTCCCTCTTCCTCAAAATTGGCGCGAAACTGGGGAACTTGGGCATGTTGCAGTTTGTAGAGAATCGTTGCTTCCCGTTGAAATAACTCCTCAGCTTTCTGAAGTCCTTGAGGATTTCTGGAACTCGGGACAAACTCCTTAATGGCGCACAGTTCATTAAAGCGCCCCAAATCTTCCGCCAAGTAGGTACAACCAAACCCTCCTTGGCCCAGAAGTTTCACTAACCGATAGCGATGTTGTAGAATCAAGCCCAAGGGTGATGACATAACAGACGTTTCCACTCACAACTCAATTGGATCTAGCGATCGCAATTGTTTTATTTTATTATATTTCCCCATCAATCCTCTTTTGCACCGGAAAATCGATTGATTTCTAATTGCAAATCTTCTACAGCTTGCTCAAGGTTCTGTAAAGCAAAACTGGTTTGTTCAAAGGTTTCTCTAAGATAAGTCGCTGTATGTTCAGAATCTGAATTGAGTTCATTTACCGCTTCAGTAATCTGATTCGCTCCTTCTTTTTGCCGTTGAATATTGTCGCGCATGGACTGAATTTCTGGCCCCAATGCTTCCATATACTCTTTCGTAAAACTTTTCATTTGATCCACCCCATTTTTAACCGAATTTTGCATCTCTTTCACAATCGGCTGAATCGTTTTAGCAATCATTGCAGCTTCTGTTGCCAAATGACTAATTTCTCTCGCAATCACCGTAAATTCCTGACTGCTTTCACGGGTGTTTGTTCTAGCTGCTTCAATCGAAGCATTCAGAGATAACATCTTGGTTTGTGTGGCGATTCCTGTTATCCTGTTAACAATCTGATTGACGCTTCTAGAGTCATTATCAATTTTTTTTAATTGCCCCGATAGAATATCAACTGAGTGATTAAGAGCAGTAAATGTAGTTTGAAAATTTTCAATCTTATCCAATAAGATATCAGACGTTTCCGCTATAATCTCAGTATTTCTCCCTACCTTCTGACTGCCCACCACTTGGTTATCAATCATGCCTTTGAGCTGGCGACTAGAATCTCGAATAAGCTGAGTAACTTGGGTTGATTCTAGCACTTGACTCCCCAAAACTTTTAATAAATTAATACTGTTGTTGAGATCTTTAGATAAATATCGAGTTTTAGTTTGATAGGTTTCTATGTATTCTAAGCACAGTCCAGTTAAAGGAACAAGATAGGCAATAATTTTCAGGAAATGGGCAATATTAAAATTATTGTCAAATAAAGAAGTTGAGCCAAATGCCATATAAACTTGCGTAGCGACATTGGGAATTACACTAATGATTAATGAATCTGCAAAAATACTCGGTTCCTTTCTGTAAAACATGGGATATAAGACCCAGCCACTCAACAGAAATAACAGTAAAGGAATTACATCCCAGGGACGCGTAATTAGCGAATTGGGAAACATTGTTTCTGGAAGATGGTGACTGGTGGCAGAAAAGTAAATAATACCATAGGCAACAAAGCCAAATACGATACTGACTGAAAAAATAAGTCTAAATCGTTTTTTAGAGTTTTTTTTAGCTGGGGAATCGATGGAAGTATTCATCAAAAGAATCAAAACTCCACCGATCATAATTAGGGCATGAAATAAACGACAAATCGCCCAAGTAAAGGGGATTAAATTTTCAGGATCGGCGACCGTATTAATTAAGCGATCGGAGGCTAAAGTATGAAAAGCATCCATAACTCCTGCAAAGAATAAAGCAATTCCTAATGTAGGAGTAATCGGATTGCCTTGGATACTATAATTGAGAAAACTTAATAGAACAATTAAAAGCGCCACACAACAAGCACTCCATTCTAAAATGGTATGTACAAAGCTACCGGCTAAGGCATAGTGCATGGCATCAACGACTTGACTATTTTCCCAATTTAGAGCATCTTGGAGATCGAAAGATTGGCCGGGTGTTCCAAAGTCGATTCCTAAGAGATTTAAGCCGAAAGGAAGGACACAGATAATGACGATTATCCAGGCGATCTGACTAGGAACTTTAGGTTTAGTATGATGGGTGGATGACATAGTATATTTTTCTTCTTCAATTCAATATTCCTTTTAAAATACAGTATTTGATAATTAATATTCATCGAACCATACAGGCAAGAGTGATTTTGTCTATATTGAACAATTGTAAGATAATTATTTCTGGTTTATGACAACCTGAAAATAAAGTGAGTTTTATCGCAGACAAAAGGAGAGTTAGGACATTTTCTAGTGCGATTCGTGACTATTACCTATTGCCTCAAACCATAACTTAACTGTCTTAACCATTTTTTATCTGCTATATGATTATACCAATAATACTCTTGAAAATTTTAATTAATATAGTTCTTCTTTCTTCTGGAAGAGTACAACGTGAAGCCTTAGATTCTAAGCAATACAAGTTATAGTGCTACGTTTTATGGTTAGGACATTTCTAAATCCTATAAGTCTTCCATCGTCTACGATTGCCTGTTGCCTGTTATAGCAGAGAACGGGAGAGTTAGGACATTTTCTATTGCCTATTACCTATTACCTATTGCCTATTGCCTATTGCCTTAAACCATCACCTAACTGTCCTAACCAACTCCTTTTCTGCTATACCTGTTCCCTAGCGCGAAGCTCTCTATGGCTAATCAACTACTTTTAGCCATCCGTTTTGGAGTGCTTCAAAGATTCGTTGAATTACGGTACGTTGTTCTGTAGTTAAGATAGATTCTGATTGTAAGGTACGCATGAGGAGTTGTTGATCTAACCGTGAAATTCTGCCACGGGCAAAAATTTGGGCGAGGACTTGCTCTATCATGAACTCAGAGAAAATGGCTTCAGCAGGCATGGGATTAGGTTGAACTCTATAGTTTGAGTATCTCCCGGAAGCCTGTGCCTAGCCGTGATGAGTTTCTCTGAGCTGGCGTGACACTTAGGGATCTTAAGGGTGATTAACTAGGATAGGGATAGTGATCGAGATCGCTCGATAGGAGTATCTAGGGATAACTAACGTATCGAGCAGACTCGATAGGACTAAAGTCCAGAGCTACTATTTCACCGTTGACTTGGACTCTAGGGGAGCATCAAGAACCTTGGCAATGCGATCGCGAGTTTTTTCTAAGTGAGCCTCAGTATAAGGTTCTAAGCCTCTTCCCCGTCGGCGCAAGGTGTTATCAATCCGATCTTCTAATTCCCGTAAGTTATACCAAGCTAGGGTAACGGCATCTTCAGGAACTCTAACTTGTCGTAAGCTCATCTTGCTTAAGACGGACACATACTCCCGTTGTAGAGCGCGACGGATACTGGAGAGGTTGGCGATATCTCCATCAATAACTTCCGTCCAAATACTCTCTTGCAAGGTGGTGAAGAGTTCCGGTAATTTCAAGACTTCTTCCATCGAATCAGTTTTTAACTCTAGATCTTGCAGACGGGAAAGACGAGTGGGAGAGAGGAGATTTCGCAAGACAACCGTCTGTAAGAATAGGAGGCGATCGCTAATTGGATAATCCAACTCAAACAAATCCGGGAATGCCCCCCAATGAGACCAACGAGAGGGCGCTAATTGGTTCAGCAACTGGGGTGAAAACTCAAAAGCTTTTGCGGAAAACACATTTTCATTGATCGCTTCTAAGGCTGCTCGTTGCTTCTCTACTGGCAGGGGTTGAAAGGGCAAACTGCCATTCGGATCGCCCGCATAATGGCGATTAAACGATTGTCCCCCCACATAGAGGGTTAAATTCATCGCATTGCGGAAATAGTAGAAAAACACAGCATCAAATAAATCCCGCATTTCACTGAAACTCTCTCCCGGAGCAGGCGATCGCCGATTTAACCGAGACCACATAGCTTGGGCATTTTCAAATTGCCATTGGGCATAGGTCAGGGGATCGCTACTGAGATCGAAAATATTCACCGCTGGGTCAAGACCACTGATAAAATCCTCATCCGTACCATAGGCTAATTCTGGTTCTGCCGCCCGTTGAGCAATTTGGCGCAATTCTCGCAATTCTGCTTCTGGAGAAACTGCATTTAGAGGTTTATATCCATATTCAATTGCCCAAATATCATAAGGCCCTAATTTGGTGGGGAAATAATCCCCTTGCGGTTTTCCTGGGGGCGCTAAATTCGGGGAGACATAATCCATCACCGACCCCACCATTCCCAGTGTACGGGTGATTTCTGGGTTTTGTAATTCTTCTGGACTCAGGAGGGTACTGCCATGGAAATTATGCCGTAATCCTAGGGTATGACCGACTTCATGGGCGACTAAAAAGCGGATAAATTGCTGTACATAATTCTCCATTTCTGGGCTACTGGGCAACACATTGTGCATCAAAGAAAGGGAGGTTGACCCGATCGCCAATTGCCGATTAAACTCCTTGGCAAAGCAAACATCCCGATCTAAGAGAGATTTTGCTAAGGGAAACCCAGAGAGAAGATCTTTTTTCTCTTCCGATTCTTCCGAAAGGTCAACCCCCCGTAAATAACTTTGTTCTAGGGTGTTTTGGCAAAACCGTTGCAGTAAATTCTGTTGTTGTCCCCCTCCTGCGTCAGGATTGACTAAGGTTTGATATTGTCCTTTGATTAAGCGCACAACATTGGCATCAATCAAAATATCTGCATCTAAAATTTGTCCAGTTAGGGGGTTCGTGCGGGAAGGACCAATCCCATAAAAACTGGGTTCAAAGGAACTTGACCAGCGCACCACATTGTAGCGAATATCGGCTGGAGTCCAGTCTGCTTGATCGGGCATTTGTCGCGCTTCGATCGCCTGAGGTAATCCTGCTTGGGCAAAGGCTTCATTCCACATCAGAATCCCTTCTTTGACCACCTGGCGATATTCTAGGGGAACGGTATTTTCAATCCAAAAAACTAAGGGTTTTCCTGGTTGGATATTCCAACGATTAATGTAACGCACAAAGGGATCGCGGCGATCGCTATTGCCAAAGTCCTTATAGGCGGTTAAAAAATAACCCACGCGCTCATCCGCTAACCGAGGCTGATAGTCATGGGTTGGCAATGGGGAAAAACTATAATGCACGGCTAAATTGAAAGCGCGGCTGTCCGGCAGGCTGGATAACCCAAAGCCTCCCCCTCGAAAGCCATAGAGGGCTTCAATTTCCAGATTTTCGGGAAAATTCTCGACTTCTGTAATATAAGAACTATCTGGAGCGACTGAATAGGTGCCATCGAGCAGATAGGGTAAAAACGTGGATAAGCCACTGAGATCCCCTTCTCCCATGACTAGATTGCTGACATCAATCAGTAAGGATTTCCGTTCTGGATGAACACTTTTAATTTCTAAGGAATACAGCACCGAATCGCTAAAGCCGTCCTGGAGCGATCGCGCCAAGGGATCGCCCGGATTCGTGCGAAAATTGGTTTGAGGAACCACAAATTGCACCCGGTCTTGCACTTCGCGAAACTGGAATAAAATCTCACCTATGGGCATTCCATTTAATAAAAATCCTTCGCCAATGCCACTCGATAGAGTCATCACGCATAAGAAATTCCGGTTCAGTTGTTCGGGGGCAATTTCTAAATAGAGATGCTTATTTTTTTCGGCTTTGTAGAGGGGAAATAAACCATCTTGTTTCTGAGTTCCTTCAATCACCTGATCGAAGGATTTAGGTGCTTTAGACTCTGATGCTTCTTCGGATTTGATCCGATCTTCAATAGTCTGGGAAACCTGTACCACTGGTGTAACTGGCCGATCGACAAATGTTCCCCAACTGGGCAAGATCGTGACCGCCAGAAATCCCAGAATTAAACCGGCAATTAGATATAGTCTTTTCATACCCCAATCCAACAGTTAAGCGTTAGTTTTGATTCCATGATTAGATCCCCCTATCTCCCTATCCCCTCATCCTCTTTCCTTACCCAAACTTGGTAGAGTCCCCAAATGGCCATGGCCCGCAAATAATGACTAGCGCGGAAGGTTCGGGCTGCGGTAATGGCTTCTGGGGTGCGAAATTGTAGCCCATGGGTATAAATTTGATTGACTACAGCTTCCGCAATAGTAAAGGCTTCGGCTTTCATTCCCTGTTGTAACATAAATGCGGCTAATCCGAAGTTAATTCCTGTCCAGATTTCTAGGGGATGGGTTGCCTTGGGGTTTTCTGGCGAGCCATCGAGGTTAACACCATTGGCTACACCTAGAGCTGCTCGATCTGGGTTTTGGCTCTGATTAAATTGGGTGAAACAAGTGTGATAGATGGTTTGTAGGGTGGCTATCGTGCAGTCAGCGGGCACAATGGATGGTAAATTTAATAACTGGGTATAAAATTGACCGCAGAGCTGATCGGCCATCACGACTTGCGATCCACTTTGGCTATCCAAGTTATAATATGCTCCATTCCAGAGCGTTTTTTGATACAGAGGTTTAGATTGGTTTAACCAGGTTGACCATTGTTCAATTTGAGCTTGGACGTTGGTATCTGGGGAGTCTTGAGCGTCTTGCAGATGTTGACCGATCGCGATCGCCCCTTCTAAAGCCGCTAACCATAACCCCCCACAATAGGCGCTGATCCCCTTAAGCTGCCAATCATCAAAGGTTTGGTCGGGCGCTCCTGAGTTTTCGGGGATGCCATCACCATCTTCATCAAAGGTTTTGAGATAATCCAGGGTTTCCACAAGAGCGAACCAGCACTCTTGCAAAAACTCTAGATCCTCTGCTCCCGTCCACAGAAAATAGCGATAGACTTGCAAGACAAAATCGCATCCTAAATCTTTCCATAGGTTGCAGTCCTGATAGCTGGTATAGTTGCTTTTCTGCCAAGGATGTTCGTTGGGAGCGCCTAGATCGTGGGGGGTAGCACTGGCAATTTTGCGCACCGCTTGCGCTTGATTATAACCAATAATTCTCGGCGTACTATCTCCCTGGGGAATGGCGCGAGCAAAGGCTAACATCACTGCTTTTTCCAGTTTCGGCCACAGTAAAGTTAAGGCAAATCCACCATAGAGCCGCACGTCTAAGCTTTCATACCAGCGATAGTCTAAGCATTCGAGTACCCCAAATTGACCGATGGGGTCATTTTCTGTGCCTGCTGTCCACAGGGTTCCACCGTCGGCAAGTAGGTAAAGTTCATTAAACAGAGCCATTTTCAGGGGTTCGGGAAATCCGGAATCGCCTAAAATCGGTTTGCGCCAATCTGCGATCGCCTCTTTCCAAGTATCTGAATGTTTCAGAGCTGTGCGTACCATTGACCAGGCATTTTTACCATTGCGCCCGAAAAAGTCGGTATAGCGTCGATAGTAGCCAATCGCTTGCCCCGCGGTTGCTTCATCGGTTGAGGGAACTTGTCCAGCAGAGTCACCCTTGGCTTGGGTATAGCCAAATTGGGTAACGGGAAAGTCCCAAGCGAGGATAAAGGGAATTTTGCGAGTCCGTCCAGGTCTGAGGGTAAAGCGGACGGCGATCGCACAGGCGAGACGTTCCCCAGATGCGGCTGGGGTTTCGTCTTCCGAGTCGGACAAAGACCCATCGGTAGCAAAGGGAGACCAAACCGCCTCCCCACTACTGGTAGGGTCCCAACGGGTATGATAAAAGACTTCGACGGCTGGATTGGCGATCGTGGCGATCGCCCATTGCCCTTCTCCTTCTTCGGGGATCTCATGGGTACTCAGGCGACTCATTAAGCATCCCACCCGAAAGTTATTTTCAATCCACCGGTTATAGTTATCCGTACTTTCTCCCCATTGGGGTTGATAGTCATAAACCGGCGATCCATCATCCCGAACCCGGATTTCAGGGGTTTTGATCGCATTCGTAAACCAACCCACCGTATTTTCCCAGGTGAGCAGAATACTCAGAGTAAGGGGTTGATCGGTCGGGTTATGGGCAGTCCATTCAAAGATGGCGAGGGGATAGCTTGTTTCTTGGTAGTTGTGGGGAATAATGGGCGAAAACTGTTCGCACAGCAGTTGGGACTGATAAACTCCTTCGTAGTGGTACCAGCTTTGGGGATAAAGGGCACTGTAGGTTCCCGTTTGTTGGACAGTGCTGGTGGGGGGATACCATTGCCAACTGCTTAGGCTTCCATCTGTGGGGGGTTCGGTACTTAAGGCATAGGTTTTGCTGCGCCCATCTGAGGTTTCTTCAAAGACACTAAATTGACACGCGGGTAAGGTTTTGAAGATATGTTCTCCCCCATCAATATGCCAGAGGTTAAAGTCTCCCCTGGGCGATCGCCCGATGCATCCTGCACCTAAGCCACCGAGGGGCATTCCATGCCAAGGGCCATCATCTAAATTGGAAGCATAACGCACGGTGTAAGGGTTGTCCCACCCTAAACCGAGAGGGCGTTGCCATGCACAGGAAGGAATCTGGGGTTGAAAGGGTTGGTTGGTCATAGGGTTTATTCTACAAGTCTCGGCGCGATAGTAGGGCAATTCTCCAGGTGCCGAGGACAAAGGAGAAACAGGGATGATCCCCGACAGGAATCAGGAGTTTGGCGACGGGTAAATGCCCCAATGGAGCTTCAAGGCTAAAGGTTAATCGATCATAATCTAACCAGATTTCTTGCGATCTCCATCCAACTCTCTGGCCAAATTCAGCATAGTTTTGATAGCTGAGGTTCCAGATTTGCTGTTGGATCGAAAACCCAAAATGATTGTAGCTATGTTCTCTCCACAGGCGATCGAGCCATTGGAGATCGGAGGTAGGGATAGCCAGAGCATGGGACTTGTTGATGTAGCCTTCTGAAGCGCGATCGCTTAACTGCAATAATATCCTGCCGGTTTCTTCATCTGCTTCTTTCCACTGTTGTACTACCAGCAGATCTTCTAGTGTTTGATAAGTTGACTCATGAGGAATTACGGTTTTCATGGGTATTTTTTCTTCATTGCTCCCTTAATTTATGATAGCGCTTTTAGGCTCTTTTGCTCAATAGGCTACCCTTGTTCTCCGTGAACTCACTATGATATAAATCAAGAAACTTGACGTGATAATCTGGCACTAATTTATGTCTTCTCCGTTGGAAACCTGTCTCCTAGAAAACTTGGATTATATCCCCTACCTTGACGATCAAGGACAATTCCCCGAACAATTCTCTAAAAAAATTGGAGTTTATGCTATTTTTAACGAAAATAAAACATTACAACTGGTTCATTATTCACGGGATATCTATCTAAGCCTAAAACAACATATGGTGCGACAACCTCAAGGATGTTATTGGGTGAAAGCCTATGTGATTGACAAGCCGAACCGCAGCCAATTAGAACAAATCAAAGAAGCTTGGATTACCGAAAATGGATCAATTCCCCAAGGGAATGACACACAGTTCAGTCAATGGACCGATCCCATTGATGCTACGGTGTCCATGACAGATGAGGAAAAGGCAAGTTATGAAACCAGTGATGAATTAGGAAAAATCAAGCTTTTAAAAACGGTAGCTCGCCGAGTTCAAGAGGAAATCTTAGCGCGTTTAGAGCCTCGGAAAATTCAAGATTCATTTCGGTTTAATCCGAAATTAAAAGAAAAAGGATTATTGGACTTGAAGTAATTCCATATCTTTATGAAGATGGGCTTAAGCTCGTTGCCTCTCAAGTGGCAAGGTTGAATTTGTAGGTTAGGTTGAACGATAGTTAAACCCAACAAGGTTTGACTGACGTTAAGTTGAGGCACGAAACCCAACCTACATTCTTAACTCTTGCCTATTTGCCTATTGCCTATTGCTTTTCACTGGGCTTCCAAAGAACTTGACTGACTTTCTCCCAAGTTTTCTGGGCTGCCTCCTTAATTTGATTGCGATTATACCATTTCTGAAACTCTTGCTCATATTCAACATCAGTCATCTGGTAAGTATTCCAGGTTTTCAGACCAAGGAGTAGTCCCCAGGTCAAAATTACATAGAGCGACCAGGACAACGTGCCAACACTGACTAAATTAATAACGACGAGAAAACTATTAGCAATAATATATTTGCCAGCATCTTTCTTTAAGGTTTGATAACGCTGGATATCAAATTCTTTACGATGTTTCAGCTTACCTTGTTGATCTAGCCACTCTTGCTCGGCAGCTTTTAACTGTTCAGGGGAAATTTCTAGTTCTGTGGCAATTTCCACTAACTGTTCATAGGAAAACTCTTCTAAATGATTTTGGCGGGCGATCGCCAACTGCAAAATCTGTTGAAGATCCTCTTGGCGATAGGAACGAGAGATAGGCGACGAAGAACCAGACATCATCTTAAAGTTATAGGAGAATCAGAATCCAATCATTGACCAGGGGAGGGGGAGTGAGAGTGAAGGTGGGATAACATTTGCCCCCATCTATTATGCCGAAGTTTAACCGATCCAGACAAGGGGATGGGGAAGTGTTAACACTAGGACTTAGAGCAAGAGAATAGGCAGATTCTAAACCCTTAAGCCGAACTGTTCAAGGACGGATAATCCCCCCAAAACGTCCTTAACCCTCAATGAGCCGACGATTACAATAGAGAGAGCGAGGCGCACCCCTCCCCTTATGTGATGCAATCTCAAAATCAGAGGTGTCTTATGAACGGCAATATTCGTGTGGGCAGTCTTTTTGGCATTCCCTTTTATCTTAATCCCTCCTGGTTTCTGGTTCTCGGTTTAGTGACGTTGAACTATGGAACCAACCTCAGTGCTACTTTTCCCCAACTTGGTTTAGCTTTACCTTGGATTTTAGGATTAGGCGCTGCTCTGCTACTCTTTTCTTCTGTTTTAGCCCACGAACTTGGCCATAGTTTGGTTGCTATCCGTCAGGGGATTGGGGTGAATTCGATTACTTTATTTCTCTTTGGGGGACTAGCGAGTTTAGAAAAAGAATCGAAAACTCCTGCTGAAGCTTTTTGGGTGGCGATCGCCGGCCCTGCGGTGAGCCTAATTCTCTTTGGTCTGTTTACAGGTATCGCTATATATGCCCCTCTGAGTGGCCCTATAGCCGCCATTATTGAGCTTATCGCTTACATTAACCTAGTTTTAGCCCTTTTTAACCTGATTCCTGGTTTACCACTGGATGGGGGTAATATCCTTAAGGCTCTAGTGTGGAAAATCACTGGAAACCCAAACCGAGGCGTGGTATTTGCCAGTCGGATGGGACAAGCGATCGGTTGGTTCGGTGTAGCGATCGGCGGACTCTCCCTGTTTAATATTCAAATGGTTCTGTTCGGTGTGCCCATTGCCGGTAGTATTTGGACGCTCTTAATTGGTTGGTTCCTGTTGCAAAATGCTGGTCGCTCGGCCCAGTCAGCAACCCTGCAAGATATTCTCACTCACCTGAAAGCAGAAGATGCAGTTTATACCGAAAGTCCTATCGTTGTGTCTCATCTCTCCTTGCGCGAGTTTGCCAATAACTATGTAATTGGTCAAAAGCAATGGAAAAAGTTCTTGGTCATTGATGCCGAAGGTCTTCTGTTAGGAACAATCTCCATTGATGATATGCGATCGGTTGCCACCTCCGAATGGCCTGAAACCAGGGTTGAATCCTTAGTTAAACCAACTCCTACTTCAGAAATGATTCAATCCGATCAAAACCTCTTAGAAGTTGTGCAACTCTTGCAAGAAAAACAACTCTCTGAACTACCAGTGGTTCGCGAGAATGGTATTTTAGTTGGCTTACTGGATAAGACGGAAATTGCCCGCTTGGTTCAACAGCAAGCCTAATCCATTAACAATGAATAATGAATAATGAATAATTATTCATTGTAGGGGCGTTCATGTCGCGAAGCGAAACGGCCGTTCGCCCCTACAGATTTTTAAATACATGACAGACTACTTTATGTAAATAAAAACAATCGGTTTTGACCATGGAAAACAAATTTTCACAGCTCTATCAAACAGATTTTAATTTGTGGATTGAGAAAACCATTAGTTATTTAAAAGTGGAGGACTTCAATAGGCAGTATTTCCAGCGGATTGTCCTTTTTCTCAAAAACAAGTCTTAGATATGGATTATTTTCCCAACGAGTCTTGATATCAAGTCCAGGTAATCCATGAAAATGTTAGGTAGAGGGGTAGGGTATCCAACTAAGTTGCTGTCACTCTAATTACAGCCGTTAGATTACAATGGGGAGAGCAAGCCGCACCGCTCCCCCGATGCGATGCAAGCTCAAAATCAGAGGTGTCTTATGAACGGCAATATTCGTGTGGGCAGTCTTTTTGGTATTCCCTTTTATCTTCATCTGTCCTGGTTTCTGCTTGTCGGTTTAGTGACATTCAGCTATGGGATGATAGGATTAGGCGTTGTTCTGTTGGTCTTTTCTTCGGTTGTAGCCCACGAACTCGGTCATGGTCTAGTTGCGATTCGTCAGAGGATTGGGATTAAATCGATTACGTTGTTCCTGTTTGGGGGACTAGCACGTTTAGAGAAAGAACCGCAAACCCCTAGTGCAGCTTTCTGGGTGGCGATCGCCGGCCCTGGGGTCAATTTAATCTTCTTTGGTCTGTTGATGGTCATAGCACGGTTGATTGTCATAACGATGACTCCTCCTCTGAGTCATCGTTTAGCCTTGATTTTGGCAGTTCTAGCCTACATTAACCTGATTTTAGGCCTTGTTAACCTGATTCCCGGTTTACCCCTGGATGGGGGCCATATTCTCAAGGCTCTGGTGTGGAAAATTACGGGTAAACCGAAGCAGGGTCTGGTGTTTGCCAGTCGTATGGGACAAATCATGGGTTGCTTGGGTGTGGCGATCTGTATACTCTCCTGGTTTAATATTCCAGTAGTTCTCTTTGGTATTCGCATTTCTGGTGGTATTGGGACACTCATCATCAGTTTGTTTATGGTGCAAAGTGGGGGTGCTGTTCAGAAATTAGTGGATATTCTGACGAAAATCCACTCTCAACACCATGAATTTGTACGGGTTGATGCTCAAGATTTTGCCCATCTCGATTTGAAGTTTTACCAGCAGGCACAAAGACAATTAGAACGCTTAGGTTTTGAGAAACTGGCAGATATTGAAGATGTGACTATCTCTGAAGCCAACCGCAGCCAACCACGTACTTTCTTTCGGTTGATGCTAAGTCGCGATCGCCGCACGGTAGCTTGGATTGTCGCCATTCGCTTATCCAGATTGGTCAAGGTATTTCAGGCGATCGGTTTAGCTCCCGAAGAGGGTAAGATGGTAAGTCTAGATTCTGAATTTGAAGGAGGAACGTTTCTGCTCACATTCAATACTCAAGGTTTATATCACCCATATCCTATTCCTAATATTGAGGATCGTCAATTTCCTGGAGATAAATCCATTTCTGAATTGGTCAGACAACACCGCATTCGCGTCAGAGATCTCAATCCTCATACTCCCGCACTGATTGTACGCAACTTTGACCAGGCGATCGCCCTCGAACATCGCTTAGAAACCCTCATGAATCAGCACAAACAAGCTCAAGGGTACGTCACTCGCAACACCATTGAACGTAACGCCCAATCCTCCTAAAATAACCTTAATCCTGAATCAGGCGATCTCTACATACAATGAAGAGAATGAGACGCACCGCTCCCCCAATGCGATGCAATCTTAAAATCAGAGGTGTCTTATGAACGGCAATCTTCGTGTGGGCAGTCTTTTTGGTATTCCCTTCTATATCCATTTATCTTGGTTTCTGGTTGTCGGATTCGCGATGTTCAGTGGTGGGATTATAGGATTAGGTTTTGCTCTGCTAGTCTTTTCTTCGGTTGTAGCCCACGAACTCGGTCATAGTCTGGTTGCCATTCGTCAGGGGATGGGAGTTAAATCCATTACCTTATTTCTATTTGGGGGACTAGCGACTTTTGAGAAAGAACCAAAAACCCCTAGTGCAGCCTTTTGGGTGGCGATCGCCGGTCCCGGAGTCAATTTAATCCTCTTTGGTCTGTTTACTGTCATTGTACTGTTAACTGCCCTAGCCAGTATCGCTGTTCCCCTAAGTGCCCCCTTAGCCCTTATTTTTGGCTTTCTAGCGTACATTAACCTGGTTTTAGGCCTTTTTAACCTGATTCCCGGTTTACCCCTGGATGGAGGCCATATCCTCAAGGCTCTGGTGTGGAAAATTACCGGTAAACCGAAGCGCGGTCTGGTGTTTGCCAGTCGTATGGGACAGATCATTGGTTGTTTTGGTGTGGCGATCGGTATACTCTCCCTGCTGAATATTCCACTGGTTGTATTTGGTATTCCGATTTCCGGTAGTATCTGGACGCTCATCATGGGTTGGTTGATGTTGCAAAATGCAAGTCGCTCGACTCTATCTCCCAATGAAGCTGCCCAAGAATTACTCGATTATCATAAAAAAATTTACTCTCAGCACCATGAATTTGTACGGGTTGATGCTCAAGATTTTTCCCATCTCGATTTGAAGTTTTACCAACAGACACAAAGACAATTAGAACGCTTAGGTTTTGAGAAACTGACAGATATGGAAGATCTGACGATCTCTAAAGCCAACCGAAGCCAACCCCGTATTTTAATTCGAGTAATGCTCAGTCGCGATCGCCGTACGATAGCTGGAATTTTCCACTTTCCTTTACCCCTATTAGTCAAAGCGCTTCAGGCGATCGGTTTAGCGCCCAAAGGTGGTAAAACTGTAGACTTAGAATCTGAATTTGAAGACGGAACATTTCTGACTACGTCTAATACTCAAGGTTTTGACAATAGCTCGCCCTTTCCCAAAATTGAGCGCCAGCAACTGCCGGGAACAGCGTCGATTTCTGAATTGGTTAGAGCGCACCGCATTCGCGTCAGAGATCTCAATCCTCACACTCCTGCATTAATCATACGCAACTTTGACCAGGCGATCGCCATGCAACATCGCTTAGAAGCCCTTAAAAATAGTCACAAAGAAGCTCAAGGCTACCTCACTCGCGAAGACATTCAACGCCAAGCTAAAAAAGGTCAAGAAGCAGCCGCAGAAGTCCTCGGTGATGCTTTGGACGACCTTAAAGCTAGAAAATCACAAGAAGAGTAATTCCTAGGAAGTTTCGCTCTCTTTGAAGTTTCTCACAGCATCCAGAACTTTTTGTACCCAGTGATTATCTAGGGGAGATATAATCACCACATTAAAATCATACTGTGCCGCTTCTAATTGAACTCCTTCAGCATCATCTATATGAAGATCTATGCCAAATGCTTTGGGGTGTTTGCTAGGATAAGGATAGGCTTTGTATTTCTGGAAGTACCGATCGTGAACTTTTTGATTAATCACTTCTTTTATCTGAATACCATAAAAACAGAAGAATAAACGTATATAAATAAGAGGACGATATGAAGTGGTATAAATACATATTTCATTTCTCTCTTTTTTGAGTTGTCTGATGAGATTTACAGTCCCGAATCGCAAAGGTTCATTAAACCATACTCTCAATAAGCGTGGAACTGCGTTAGGCTCATATCTTGAATGTGATTGCCAACAAATGAGCGTGTCATCTAAATCAAATGATATTTTCACTGAATAGAAATCTATTTTCAGATGTTAGGAGTTATGAAGCATTCAAAGAACTTCATGTAGGTATATAGCGCTTCGCGCTAGGGAATAGGCAATAGGCTTGCTTTGCAATAGCTTGTATGGCTTAGGTTCTAAGGCTTCAAGCTGTACCTGAGAAACGCTATAGTATCGGGAATAAAACGAAAAACATTACCAGCTATTGCCCAAATCAATGGATTAGACAATGGGATTAAAGGAGTCCTATCAGATAGCTTGTCTGGAGAAAGTGAAGAAAAGTTTATCAGGAAATTAGAAAAATTAGGACTTGAGTATATGGTAGCCATACGAAGCAACCATGGGGTCTAGCTTCCGCCTGGAGCAAGGTTAAGAGCGAATCGATAGAGAAAATTTGAGTGCATGATGAGCGATGAAAAAAAAAGAAATTCGTTACGTCCGAGAAATTATTTTTGGCAAACGAGGTAAGCGTACTTATTGGGAAATTACAACAGATCCAGAAACTTTTTTCAACACCTCCCGCAAGGCAAAAGCAAACTTCTCATGCGTTCCGCGCCAACTCCTCTAACACATTCAACGGTAATTCCAGCCTGGCTTTCCCCCGCACTTCCTGCAACAGCACCAACCAATCCGCCGCCGTCAACACCTGCACTGGCTCATTGCCCAGAGCCTGGCTAAACAAGCCGGTAACCTGCCCATCCTGGATCGGGTCAAATTTATCAGAATCAACCGCTTTCAGCTCTTCAGCGATATTTTTCCAGTGTCTGACGGTATATTTAGCCAGGGATACCATCCTCTTCTTCGATGCCCGATAAGTCCCCGCCTCAGCCCTCGCCTTAATCAGCCATGCGATCGCCAACAATACCATCGTTGCTCTTTATTCTATTGCCTATTCCTGATTCTACATCTCGTAGGGACGAAACATTTTTCGCCCCCATGATTAGCGGTTATGGGTTCATAGTCGCATTTTCTTTATTGCACTCTCGTGCATTAGAAACCGGAATAGGACTTAAATGTACCTGTTCAACCAGGGGTGTATATCCCAACCAACACAGAGAACCAGTTGTAAACTGTTGCGGACAACCACTGACACCAAAGCGGGTAGGCTTAGGTGCATAGGCATTCCGCAAACCTAGCAAATCCAGCTCTTGACCTGTTGCTTTGACGACATGAACGGCTGGATTAATCACTTGTACCGATTTGGGCAACAGTTGACGAATTACCGAATCTAAAAGAGGGTAGTGGGTACAGCCATAAACCAGAGTATCAATATTTTGTTGTAGCAGAGGTTGCAAATAGGAGTGCGCGACCTCATAAGTATAGGGGTCATTGATGCGATTTTGTTCAATGAGGGGTACAAACTCTGGGCATCCCACTTGCCATACCTGAACCGTTGGATCAACTTCAATCATGGCTTGACGATAGGCTTGACTGGCAGCAGTTGCAGGAGTCGCAATCACCCCCACCCGTTTACCAACAGCAACAGCCGCTCTCGCGGCTGGTAAAATCAATCCCAGGATAGGAACTGAGAACTCGCTACTAACGGTTTCTAAGGCCAAGGCATTACTGGTATTGCAGGCCATAACTACCATTTTCACCTGTTGGTGTTCCATCCAGGTGATAATTTCTCGTACAAATTGAATAATCTCTTCCGGCGATCGCGTACCATAGGGCAAGCGTGCGGTATCGCCAAAATAAATAATCGATTCCTGGGGAAGCTGACGATACAGTTCGCTCAGAACCGTTAGTCCGCCTACACCGCTATCAAAAACCCCAATTGGTCGATGATTGATGGTCATGATTTCTCTTTACTCCAAATCACTCACTCACACCATGGGGTTTAGCTGCGCCTCCCCCCACTAATAATTTTGCTGAATATGGCGTAAAATGCCATTCGCAATGCCTTGAGCCATCTGGCGACGGAAAACTGGGTTAGCTAACTTCACTGAATCTTCCCGACCGGTGATAAATCCAGTTTCCACCAAGACCGAAGGCATCGATGTTTTCCTCAGCACATAAAATCTAGCACGACGAACTCCGCGATCGCGAATATTTAAAGTTTGCAGGATCGTATTATGGATATCACGAGCTAAACGCTGACCGGTTTGATAGTAAAACGTTTCTAACCCATTTACTTCTGGACGGCTCAGACTAATCGCATTTGCATGAATGCTCACAAATAATGTCGCATTTGCCCTCTCAGCCGTCGCAACTCTTGGTGCTAAATCAATTTCCCGGTCATCGCGACGGGTCATCACGGTTTGTACGCCATTTTGCTCCAAGATAGCAGCCACTT
Organism: Roseofilum sp. Guam; assembly: GCF_017746735.1. Lineage (NCBI taxonomy): Bacteria > Bacillati > Cyanobacteriota > Cyanophyceae > Desertifilales > Desertifilaceae > Roseofilum > Roseofilum sp. Guam. The sequence goes on from NZ_JAGHZN010000002.1 coordinate 121,191, forward strand.
GATTGGAGATATCCATCACAATCTCTTTTTCCAGGAGTCCATTTCCCACTGCTCCCGGATCGCGGCCACCATGACCGGGGTCAATGGCTACCCGAATGCGAGAATTCCGAGGAGGTCTGGGGTTGGAAGGACGAGGATTAGTCGTTGGAGGAGGTAAGGGTTGGGGACGAGGAGCTGGTGGAGGTAAGGGTTTGGCTGGTGGCGGTACATTAATCGCAATGCCATCTTGAGGCGGTGAAGGTGATGGAGGTTGCGTAGGAGAAGGGCCAACAGAAGAATTAGCTGATACGAGTTCCAGATTCGTGGGCCAAGATTGTTGGGCATCTTGGGTAGATAAAGTACCAGTACCCGGAACTGGCATAAGAATCACCGCATAAGATGCTCTTACTGCTTTCCAATCGGGACTTGCAGGAGTCACATCTAGAGTTACTCGCACAATCGAATCCCTATGTTGGCTCATCTGGATTTGCCTTACCCCTCGACTATTAATCACCAAGGGTCTTTGATGTAAATCTTGGGCTAAGGTCACCCCCTCAAAATCGATGGTAATTTGCTGTTGATTGGAGGTGCGTCTAACAGACTTAATTTTGGGATGATCTCCATTCACCCGTAACAAAAAGCTATCACGAGTGACGCGAATTGCTTCGACTACCGATGAGGCGCTGCTAGGGGGAGCGGGTTGAGGAGAAGAGACTGGAGGGGGTGTAATGGGTCGTCTATCCCGTTGAGGATTAGGAATTTGAACGACCCATCGACGAGGGGAAATACCTTGGAATTTAACTTGATTGGGGTCAATGGTATAACCCGGTTTGAGTTCAATGACTAAGCGAGTCGTATTAGAATTGAATTGCCCGGTTCGCACCTGTGCAATCCCAGGAGTATTGACCAATTGTTGACGCAATTGTCTGCCTAACTGAATTCCTGGTAAATCAATCACCAGACGAGTTGGCCCGTAAATGAGTTGCGCTCTCGGTTGGACATTGGTATCGGTAGTAAATTCTAAACGATTGCTTCTGGCATCAAAGCGCCAATTTTGCAAACTGGCTGCATAGACAGGAGATGAAAGCAGCCATAATCCTAAAACACCGGGTAAGAGCCAATGAAGTTTCACGCCATTTCCTCGCTGATGATAGTGATACGCCCTTGCTCATCCGACAATCCCTACATCAGCCTTGGAAGTAAACCCTGATGAGGGCGTGAAACTTTCCTACTGTGCTCTAGTAGTTTTGCCGGACGTACAGCAAAATTCCATTGGCGATCGCCTGAGCCATTTGACTTCTAAAGGCCGGAGTCATTAACCGGGGAGCATCCTGTGCCCCAGTCACAAATCCAGTTTCCACTAATACGGAAGGCATCGAAGTTCTACGGAGAACAAAGAAGCGAGCGCGTTTGACTCCCCGGTCTCTCATCGGTATGCTCCGGAGGATGGAACCTTGAATTGCTTGGGCTAGGCGAAGGCCTGTGTTGTAATAGTACGTTTCCACGCCATTGACATCCGGACGGCTCAGACTAATTGCGTTGGCATGAATACTAACAAAGAGTGTGGCGTTTACCCGTTGGGCGAGATTTACCCGAGGCGCGAGATCGATTTCCACTTCGCGATCGCGGGTTAAAATCACTTGAATCCCATTTTGTTGCAGGATAGCGGCCACTTGGCGAGAGATATCTAACACCACGTCCGTTTCTCGCAATCCCCCAATTCCAACTGCACCTGGATCGCGGCCACCGTGACCCGGATCGATCACAATTGTAATCCGAGAATTGGGAGTGCGTCTGGTCGAAGGCAGAGGCCATTGGACACCTGGTGAGGGACGGCTAGGAGCCGGTTGTGGATTAGCCGGTCGCGGGACGGGTATGGGAACAGTAGAAGGGCGAGGATTAGGAGAAGTGGCGAGGGGAGGGAGTGTTGAACCACTTGACCCCAAAGATAAAGCAATCACCTGAGAACCCGCTTGATTAATCTGTCCCAAGGTGAACCCAGAACGAGGAGTCATGGAAATCACCACAGTTTGCTCGTCAGCCTGTTGGACATCAAAACGAGAAAAGGGACTATTCCCTCCAACGGGAATCGATGGGACATTTTCCCCTAAGCGAGCGGGAGATACTCTTAAGGTATAGACCGAAGGATTAGGCCATTGACCCACCGCATTGACTCTTCCGGTAGCGCGAACCACCAGTTGGGAATTACCTCCAGAAAGTTCGATCGCCTGAATCACTGGTGGTTGAGTTGGATCAAACTGATTAGAATCTGCGGCTGAAATTTGGCGACCCGCAGGCCAAGGTCTGGAACCGGAAGTATTAGTTCCACTCCCTGCCCTGGGAATCAGAACCATACCTAAGCGATTGGGCAAAGCTTGCCAATCCGCACTTTGGGGATTGACATTGAGGGTAATGCGAGTTCCAGTATTATCTCCCTCCAAGGGGCTGAGAATCAGTTGATTCACTCCTCGACTATTAATATTTAAGCGTCTTGGGTTTAAATTATTGGGTAGTGCAACACCTTTGAGATCAATTTCAATTTGACGCTGGTCTGAGGAGCGCTCTACCCTGGCAATGTCTGGCTGATTGGTGGTGCGAATAAAAAAACCATCTCCTGTAACTCGAACGGCTTCAATTTGATTTCCGCTGCGGTTCGGGGAGGGCTGTTGAGCAACCGGCCGAGGGTTGGGAGGCGAAGTTAAGGTTGGGGGAGGATTGGAGCGTGTTGGGGTTGTACTCTCTCGTTGGGGTTGGGGTAATTGTACCGTCCATTGGGAAGCAGAAGACCCCACAAATCTCACTTGACTGGGGTCTAGGGTATACCCTGGAGTCAATTCGATGACGATACGGGTGGTGTTCCGTTCAAATTGCCCGGTTCTAACTTGTTTAATCCCTGGAGTCGATACAAATTGAGAGCGAATTTGATTACCTAAAGTGGTTCCCGGCAAATCAATCACTAAACGGGTGGGATTAAAAATCAGTTGAGCCGTGGGTTGAACTCGCCCATTGGTGGCAAATTCCAGACGATTGTTTCTGGCATCAAACCGCCAATATTGTAAACTGGCTGCTTGGACTGGAGCTGACCACAGCCAGAGTCCTAAAAGGCTAGGAAATAACCAACGCAGTTTCACAGATGGGCCTTTAGAGTGACTAAATTTCATGACGGTTGATGACGGTTGATTGGGAGGAGTGTATAAGTAACAGTCCGGTCACGAGTATATTACAAGTGCTGACTGATTCAACAAAAGGGATGGGGGCCAATCCTGGTTGAGATCGCGATCTCGATCTGACCAGATGATTGCACCCCCATAATCTTTTATTCAATGCTGATTTTAATGCCAATCGGTGGCGATCGCTTCACTGGGTCGTTTCAGATTCGGCGATCGCCGCGGGTTCTTTGCTCGGTTCCCCACTTGATGCTTCAGAGGCCTCTGATTGTTGAAAAGCAACTCTCAATAAGGGTGGGGCAACAAAAGTGGTCAGGATGACCATCACAATAATAGCTGCATCTAAGGATTCGGGTAGAACACCACTTGCCGATCCAACTCCAGCAAAGACTAATCCCACTTCTCCCCGTGGAATCATACCTACACCAACGGCGATCCGATTTACGGGTTCACCACCGAATAGGGTAAAGCCACTGACGACTTTACCAACGATCGCCACAACCACTAGAAAACTGGCAATAATCAGACCTTCGCGGTTACTGGGAACCGCAGGGTTGAGAACAGACAGATCGGTTTCGGCTCCAACGGTGACGAAGAAAATAGGAACGAGCATAAATCCAATCGGTTCGACTAATTCTTCGAGTTCTCGATGTTTTTCCGTTTCTCCCAGAATTAAACCAGCCGTGAAGGCTCCTAAAATGGCTTCGAGTTGAATGACTGCACCGATATAGGCAAAAATAAAGGCGATAATTAATCCACCGATTAATAGAGTCCCTGGGGTAGTGAGTTTATTCAGTAAACCCATAAAGTAGGGCATGACAAGGCGACCCAAGATAATCGAACCAATCAGGAATGCGGCAGCACTGAGCACCAGATAAATAATGCTGGAAACTTCCACTTCTCCTTTTTCCGCTAAAGAGGCGACAATCGCTAGAATAATAATGCCGAGGATATCATCTAATACGGCTGCACCAATGATGATTTGTCCTTCTTTGTCATTCAGATGTTTGATTTCTGCCAAGACTTTAGCCGTAATTCCAATACTGGTGGCGGTTAAGGCTGCACCGGCAAAGATGGCAGGAATACTCGGTACATGGAAAAGATAAATCAGTCCCAATGTACCGGCTAAAAACGGGACAACGACTCCCGTGACCGCCACTAAGGCCGATTGGACTCCGGCATCAATCAGTTGTTTTAAGTCAGATTCTAAACCGATTTGAAACAGGAGAAAAATAACCCCTAATTCTGATAAAACGGAGATCACTTCACTTTGAGCGAGAAAAACACCGTTAGCTCCTTCCGGGGTCAAACCGGCTGTTTTTTCCAGCAACGTAATAATTAGGGATTCCTCCGCACCTGCCCCGCCTTCTGGAAAGACCAACAATTTGAGGACAGAAACCCCAATAACGACCCCTCCCAAGAGTTCTCCAAGGACGGGAGGCAAGTCAAGGCGGGCGCATAATTCACTACCAATTTTACTGGCTAGATAAATAGTAACAAGGCTCAGAAGAACTCCAGCTAAGACGAGGGTGGCGCTGGGTGGCTCTTGGCTTTCAGTTGCTGTCGCTAACAAGGGGGTGAGACTGGTTGGGGTGTGAGAAAACACCCAAGGGAATATTTCAACCATTATATGATTTAACTGATCGATGTCTACTGTACAGGTTCTTTACAAATGTAAAGCAAATCTGAAGAAAAGCGAAAGTAAGAGTTTCACATGATTGGGATTAGAATACGCGATGGCTTAAACTGGGCATTTGTTGACGCACTTGTTGTAAACGGTTCGGATTGATTTCGGCGATCGCCACTCCAGGTTCTTCTCCAGCATCGGCGAGAATAATCCCCCAAGGGTCAATAATCATAGCGTGACCGTGGGTTTTGCGGCGAGCATAATGGCAGCCGGTTTGGGCTGGTGCGATACAATAACAGGTGTTTTCAATCGCTCTGGCTTGCAATAAAACTTGCCAATGGTCTTTTCCGGTATAAGCGGTAAAAGCAGCCGGAACAAACAAAACCTCAGCGCCTTGCTCAGACAAAGAGCGATATAATTCTGGAAAGCGCACATCATAACAGACGGACAATCCTAAGTAACCGAACTCCTCAGACTTGTAGATAGGAGACACTTCAGTTCCTGCTTCCACCGTTAGGGATTCCTGGTAGGTATTTCCATCAGGCACATTGACATCAAACAAGTGGACTTTATAATATCGGGCGACTTCTTCTCCATTAGCATTAATCAGCAGAGCTGTATTATGAACTTTATCACTGCTCACTGGGATAGGAAATCCACCCCCTAGGAGAGTCACTTGGAAGCGTTGGGCCATTGTTTTGAGAAATTTCTCAGTTTGCCTAGCAATAGAGTCCGCTTGGGCAATTTTTTCTGCTTCTATGCCCAAGAAGGGGAAGTTTTCTGGTAGGGCGATCAGTTCTGCCCCTTGACGTTTGGCTAAATCAATGAGGTCTTCCGCTTCAGCGAGGTTTTTCTCCAGATCGGGGACACTGGTCATCTGGATAGCGGCTGCTCGATAGGGTTTCATGGTCTGAACTGGATGTGAGGAATAAACTATCTAGGATACCTGTTAGATGGGCATTAGGGGAATAGGGAAAAGGCAATAGACAATGAGGAGAGACTCCAGAGACTCCAGATATAGATATATAGAGATCGTAGAGAGAATAAGTTACTCCCAACTCCCAACTCCCAACTCCAGAGTGCTGACTCCTTACGGAACAGCGAAGAGCTAAGTTGTAGTTACTCGTGCTATTGAGATGCAAGTGCCGATATTGCTTAAGTATTATGACGGATCAATTTCAAATGAATTCAGACTGGTTCCCTCCAGGTTACCCCTTAGACATAGAACTGCTCGAAGCTCTATTGTCGAATCAGGAACGAGTTTACCCGTGGAATCACTCAATCTTGGAGGACGAGGTTTATTTCTCCGAAATCGAGAATTTGATGGAAATACACACTTCAGAGATGGTGGCTGATTTGGATGAAGGGTGTCACGAATTTTATCAAACGTTGGATAAGGTATGGGAGTCATTACAACCCGTAGCAGCGAATCGTTTAAACTCTCAATTACAAGGGAAATTTAGCCAAATAGTTCCCCAGTCTGTACTGGAAACGATTGCAGGTAAGGCAGAGGAATTAACTACGTCTTCAGCATCCATGGCCGATCAGTTAATTCACTGTGTCCAAGATAGCTTATCGCAGTGGGATATTGAAGATCTATTGGTCTTAGCTCGTCCCTTTGCCTATGCGATGCGGGGAGAAGAAGAAAAAACGGCTTTAGACCGGGTGGTGAAAAAAGCGAGTACCCTAGATTGGGAATCCTGTTCAGAGTTGGACAGAGCAAGATTAACTTTAGCGGTGGCTCGTTATGCGATCGCCTATCGAGATCAACCGATAGATCCAGTTTAGATTAGGGGATCTACTCTTTAATTCGAGTCGCAAAATTTTGCGATCGCGTGGGAGAAAGGGCACGGGCTTTCAAAATAGCGGCAGCTAGAAAGGCATAAGATAGTACACCAATGGCCGCTAAACAGATCAACCCAGCGAATAGAGACACTTGGGAGGCGACAAAAGTTCCCGTCGTATTCCAAAGTCCATGTAATAAGGCAGCACTCCCATAGCCAATGGCTAGGATCTGCCATCGCTGCTTGGGTTTCAGGACACTCAGGCCGATAAAATAGCCTAAATAGCCGCTATAGGCTAAATGTCCAGACACCGATCCCAAAATGCGAGGAATTAATAATTGTAGTCCAGCGAGTTGTCCCATATCGCCTCCAGAAATGGCGGCAATACTTTGAATTTGGGAGGGCACATACAAGCCTAGGGTTTCAATTAAGGTGAAACCAACGGCAGAAGCGGTACCAATTAAGATGCCATCCAGGGGTTCTCGTACTCCCCAGGTTTGGTGAGTAGAGACAAAGCGGAATTTACCCCAAAAGAGAACGAGGAAGATGGGAAGAGCTTTGATCAACTCTTCTAACAGCCCTGTCCCTAGGGTTTGACGGGCTAATGTGGGTAACAATTGGTCTCCAGTTGCCCATCCTGCCAGGCCTTGGTAGAAGAGGGGAGCAAGGAGTTGCACGAGAGGAATGGCGAGTAGGAGTGTCCAGATGGCCGATCCGAGGAGCAGCCACCAGGGTTTATGTTTACCGCAGAGTTGATAAATATAGGTATAAGCGATCGCTGCTAAATAGGCTCCTAAAACCAGATTAAACAGTTCTGGAATCCTGAGGAAAAAGAGTAACACCGCCACTAGAGCGGTTAAACTGGCAGGGATGAGATAGGCTTTACGGGTTAATTCTTGTCCAGTGGAGAAGATGGGAAACAGTTGGGTGAGGGTAACTGACTGAGTAGCGACGGGTTGAGAAATACTAGAGTTAGAGACTAAGGTAGGAGTTGGGACAGCGTTTCGAGAGCGCAATTCAACTTCAAATACTGGCCCCTTAAGACCGAGCATAATGCGATCGCCATTCTTTAAGCAGTGACATCCCCTTAACAGACTTTGGTTAACATAGGTTCCGTTAGCACTGCCCAGATCGCAAACTTCCCAATGGTTGTCTATTTGAGAATACCGAATCACCGCATGTTTGCGGGAGACGATCGTATATTGGTGGGCATCCAGGGCAATTTGGCAACTGGGATCGCGCCCAATGATCATCTCTTCAGTTTCCCATAGGGGATATGGGGGATTAGATTGGGTTCTTCCTAATCCCCGAATCAATTTTAAGAATCCTTGAGGCTCAGTCCCACTCATACAGCGCTACGCGCTAGACAATAGGCAACAGGGAGTAGAGGCAAAGAATTTTTCGCCCCTACTTATAATCAATAACAGAGCAAACGTCCGTAAATTTAGCATCAGTTTACCGAAATAGAACAGTTACTGGTTGTTGTTTGCATCCTGAACAGCCGCAAAAAAAGACCAGCCCGTGACTGGGATACTGTTATCTAAGCTAAAAGGTCACCCTTTTAACTCGACTTCAGAACGGAACGTGAAAGTTTCCCTTCATTCCGCTCCTG